>DASQNL010000357.1:0-1856 GCA_035644995.1 Pyrinomonadaceae bacterium
GAGGCCGCTCCGCGTTCGATGTTGAGCACGTCGAGACGCGCGCGCGCGTCCTTGATCTCCTCGCTCAAAGTCGCGGCCTGCACCGTAAACTCGGCGTGCGCGGCGCGCGCGCGTTCGCCTTCGCGCTCCAACCCTTCGGCCTGCGACGCGAGGCGTTCGAGCGTCGCCTCCAACTGCCGGTTGATTTCCGAGAGACGTTCGGCGATGGCCGTGTGCGTGAGCAATTCGGCGCGCGCCGCCTCGATGCGCGTCTCGGCATCCGACACTTCCGCGACGCGACGCGCGTAGACCGTCTCGGCCTCCTGCAAGTCGCGCGCGGTGGTTTCGGCCTCCACGCGCAACTGCGCATCGCCCGCGCGCAAAGTTTCGCGCTCCGCCTCGACCGTCGCCAGGCGTTCGCGCACCATCTCCATCTGCCCCGTGATGTCGGACACGCGCCGCTCCAACGAGGCGGCCTGCTCAAGTTGATAAGCCCGCTCGCGCTCGCGCCGGTCGCGCTTGAGCGCGGCGTCGGCCACCGCCCCCCGCGCCGCCGCGAGTTCCTCTTCGCACTCGCGCGCTTCCCCGGTCGCCCGCCGCGCTTCCTCTTCGTGCGCTTCCAACTGGCCTGCGAGCGCGGACACTTCCTCGCCCGAAGCGGCGAGGTGCGCGCGCAGTTCTTCCAGCGAGACGGTCAACGCGCGCTCGTCGGCCGCATAGACGTGACGCAGCAAGTCGCGCAACTCTTCGCGCAGCGCGCGATAGCGACGCGCCTTCGCCGCCTGACGACGCAGGCTCCCGACCTGCCGCTCGATCTCCGAGACGATGTCCGAAACGCGACGCAGGTTGGAGCGCGCCCCTTCGAGACGCGCTTCGGCGGCGCGTTGCCGCACGCGAAACTTCGTGATCCCGGCGGCCTCTTCGATGAGCGAGCGGCGATCCATCGGCTTGGCCGAGAGAATCTGCCCGATGCGCCCCTGCTCGATGATCGCGTAGTGCGCGCCGGCCAAGCCCGTGCCGGAGAACAAATCCTGGATGTCGCGCAGGCGGCAGGTGCGCCCGTTCAACAGATATTCGCTCTCGCCGTCGCGGTAGAGGCGGCGCGTCACCGTCACGGTCTCGCCGGGCGCGAAGCCGAGCGCGAGACGACGCGGACGCCAGTGACGTTTGTGATGCTGCTGAACTTTCGCCGTCAACGCTTCGGGAGTTTGCTCGCCGGCGACGATGGCGAGCGCGTTTTCATTTCCCCCGGCGGCGCTTTCATCAACCGTCTCGCCCGCAACGATTGCTAACCCGGAAGCCGACCCGACCAGAGCGGAACCGTCGGCGGCGACGACCGCGCCGGTCGCCGCCACTTCGGGCAGCAGTTTCTCTGCGACGAGTTCGCTGCGCTCGTCAATCTCTTCGAGCGTGGAATCGATGTCGTCAATATCGGTCTCTTCCTCCGTCGCCTCGTCGCGCACGAGGTGGAGGACGACTTCGGCCATGCCGCTCGGCTGGCGATTGCGCGAGCCTTGAAAGATCACGTCTTTCATCTCCGCGCCGCGCAGGTGTTTGACGCGCTGCTCGCCCAAGACCCACGCGATGGCGTCGGCCACGTTCGACTTGCCGCAGCCGTTCGGCCCGACGACGCCCGTGATGCCCTCGCCCGTGAAAACGAGGTCGGTGTAGTCGGCGAATGATTTGAAGCCGGTGATTTCTAGTCGTTGTAATCTGAACATTCGTGCAACTTTCGTCTGCTTGGGACGCAGTCAGGGGATGGCGAACTAAATCTCTAAAAGCACAGCCGCTAGGAGCGGCGCGGGAGACGCACACTATATGTTGGAGCGGGGTGGCTCGTCAACCACACTCTCAGGTCAAACGACCTTACTGCTGAT
>DASQNL010000358.1:0-14415 GCA_035644995.1 Pyrinomonadaceae bacterium
GCGCAATCGACGCGAAGCAGATGAGGATAACGACTGCAAGCACGCGCGCCCGCCGCCCGGACATATGTGCCGGAAGAGAGAGTTGTCGCATCATTGATCCAGCCCTTTCGCTATCGGGGCAACAATGCCGTCGGGGGGCAGCAAATCATCCAACACGGCGTAGCGGATCAATATTTCCCGCTCCCCGGCGGCGCCGGCGGCACGCGCCGGACGGGAAAAGGTGAAGCCGTGCTCGCATGTCGAAAAAATCACTTCGGCGTCTGCTCGTACACGATGCGCCCGCCGAGGATGGTCATCACCGCTTCGGTCTGCAAAATCTCTTCGGGCTTAATGGTCAACAGGTCGCGCGAGTGGACGGTCAGGTCGGCGAGCAGGCCGGGCTTGAGTTGGCCTTTCTCCGTCTCCTCGAAGGAGGCGAAGGCCGGCTCGACGGTGTAGCAGCGGATGGCGTCGGCGATTGAGAGGCGTTCCTGCGGCCACCAGCCCCCGGCGGGGTCGCCTTCGACGCTCTGCCGCGTGACGGCGGCGTAGAGGCCGAGATAAGGGTTGATGGGTTCGACCGGCCAATCCGTGCCGAAGACGACGCGCACGCCGAACGAGCGCATCATGTGCCAGGCGTATGCGCCTTGCACGCGATACTCGCCCAGCCGATCCTCAGCCCAACGCTTATCCGAGATGGCGTGCGACGGCTGCATCGAAGCGATGACGCCGAGCGAGCGAAAGCGCGCGAAGTCCGACGGCGCGACGACCTGCGAGTGCTCGATGCGATGGCGCGGCAACGAATCGTCGGGCGCGGCCTTGAGTGGCGTCCCGGCCTCTTGCGGTGTAGTTCGACCCGCCGCCGACTTGCCCTGAGTCAACAAATCTCTGAAAGGCTTGGTGTTTATTTGCCGGCTTGCGTCTAAAAACCCTTCGAGCGCCATGCGGTTCGCGCGGTCGCCGATGGCATGAAGGGCGATCTGAAATCCCGCGTTATGTCGCTCGACGATCATGCGCGTGAGTTCGGCGGACGGGCGGCGCGGGATGCCGCTGTTCTTGGGGTCGTCCGCGAAGGGCGCGAGCATGGCGGCGGTGCGCGATCCCAAAGTGCCGTCAACGTAGCCCTTGAGCGCGGTCAGACGGATGCTGAGCGGGTTGATCTTGAAGGACGCGAACTCCGCGCGCTGCGCGTTCAACTTCTCGACCGGGTCTTCGAAATTCTGCCACTCGGCGACGCGCACCGTCAGTTTTCCGGCTTGCAATAGTTCGCGGTAAAGATGGGTCGCCTCGTAGCCGGAGTTGTCATGAATCGAAGTGATGCCGTAACGCCGCGCCTCCGCGAGCGCGCGTTCGGCGGCCTGCATGCGTTCGGCGGGCGAAGGCTCCGGCACGACGCGCGCGACGAGCGTGGCCGCCGTCTCTTTCAAAATGCCCGTCGGCTCTCCCCCGGCGTCGTGCAAAATCTCGCCGCCTTCGGGCGCGGCCGTCGCGCGCGTCACCTTCGCCTGCTTGAGCGCGAGCGTGTTCGCCCAACTGACGTGGCCGTCCACGCGCTGCACGAAGACCGGGTTATTTGGCGCGACCGCATCGAGGTCTGCGCGCGTGGGCCACTGTCCGCCCCAGAGCGTGTGATCCCAGCCGCGACCGAGAATCCACGCGCCCGGCGGGAGTTCGCGCACCTTCGCGGCGATGCGCGCTTTGGCCTCCGCGAGCGTTCGCGCGCCGACGAGTTCGACGCGCAGCAGCGAGAGGCCGCCGTTGATGAAATGGAGGTGCCCGTCGTTAAAGCCGGGCGTGACGAGACGGCCGCGCAGATCGACGGTGCGCGCGCCCTTGTAAGCGCGCGCGATGTCGGCCGACGTGCCGACGGCGACGATGCGCTCGCCTTCGACGGCGACGGCCTCGGCAATCGTGCCGCGCCCGTCGGCGGTGAAGATTTTGCCGTTCGTCAGGACGAGAGCCACCGTTTGTTGCGCGGGCGCGCCTCTAGCCCGTGAGCGATGCGACGCGACGAGCAGCAGGGCGACGAGCGAGAGAGCGACGGAGATGCGAAGTAGTTTCATAGCGGCAATTAGTATGTGCGTTGAAAGGATTCGGGCGTCGCTTGTTATATCACTAAATTATGAGTCGTGCCCATTTCGCGCCGCCCGCCTGCCGGAATGAACTTCTTCTCCCGCCCTTGGGAAAGCCGCAAGTTAATTGAGGCCGCCCGCGCGTGCTATCATCGGCGAAAGGTTTTTACATCTTATCGGCAAGGGGCGAGCGGTTCGGCCTGTCGGGCGCGGGCGAGCGGTTCGGCATATACATCATGCGCGTACTTGTGACGGGCGGCGCGGGCTACATCGGCAGCGTCGTGACAGAGGAGTTGGTGCGCGACGGCCACGAGGTCGTCGTCTATGACAGCCTCTACAAAGGCCATCGCGGCGCGGTGACGGAAGGCGCACAACTCGTCGAAGCGGATTTGATGGACGGCGAACGCTTGCGCCGCGCTTTCCGCGAGCAACGCACGGAGGCCGTGATTCACATGGCCGCCGATTCGCTCGTCGGCGAGTCGGTCACGAACCCGTCGAAGTATTACCGCAACAACGTCGTCGCCGGACTCGCCTTGCTCGACGCCATGCACGACGCGGACGTGCGTCGCATCGTCTTCTCCTCGACCGCCGCCACTTACGGCGAACCGGAGAAGCAGCCCATCGAAGAGACAGACCCGACCACCCCGACCAACACCTACGGCCAGACCAAACTCGCCTTCGAGCACGCGCTGCCGTGGTACGAACACGCTTACGGCATCCGCTACGCCTCGCTGCGCTACTTCAACGCGGCGGGCGCAACCGCGCGCTGCGGCGAGATGCACGACCCCGAAACGCACCTCATCCCCATCATCCTGCAAGCCGCCATGGGGCGACGCGAGCGAGTGGAAATCTACGGCGAAGACTACCCGACGCGCGACGGCACATGCGTGCGCGATTACATCCACGTCGTCGATCTCGCACGCGCGCACATACTCGCTCTCTCCATCCTCGACGCGCGCAGCGCGATCTACAACCTCGGCTGCGGCGGCGACGGCTACACGGTCAAGGAAGTGATAGACGTGGCGCGCGCCGTCACCGGCCGCGACATCAATGTCCGCGTCGCCGCGCGCCGCGCGGGCGACCCGGCCTTCCTCGTCGCCAGTTCCGCGCGCATCAAAACGGAGCTTAACTGGTCGCCCCAATTCCAAGACCTCCGCCTCATCATCGAATCGGCGTGGCAGTGGATGCAGGCGCACCCGCGAGGTTACGAGGAATAGGCAGGAAACTTCGGGCGGTCGGCGCGAAGCGAAGGCGGCGGAAAACGAAGGCGGGCGGTACTCAGTGTTGAGGCACTGAGTACCGCCCGCCTTCGTTGTGTAATGCGCGGGGCGGCGCGCTCGTAAGCGTCGCCGCCCCCACCGGAATTAGCGGCGCGACTTCGTGCGTTGTGGCGTCGCCGGGTTGAGCTTCGACTTGGACTGCTGCTTCGTGATCGGACTCTTCGTCAGGTCGGATGCAAGCGCGAGGGGCGTCGTCACCGCTTCGACGTTGACGAGAAAGCGGAAGACGCCATTTTGCATCACGCCGAGATTGAACTCGACGTTGACCGAGGCATCGGGCGCGATCTGCACGGGCGTGATCAGCGAGACGCCGGAGTTCAGCCCGCCGCCGTTCGGTTGCGCGGGAGGCGTCTCGGCTTGTGTGCCCGCGACCGGCACGCTCTGCCCCGTGCTGAGCGTGACGTTGAAGTTCGCGGCGTCCGAAGGCACGACCCGCAGGTCGGCCTGCCCGTTGCCCGGCGCGTAGCCGGGGCTGTTGAGCGTTGTGACATCGACGACGCGGAAGCGCAGGCGCGTCACCATCGCCCCGGTGCGGTTCGTAAACTTGCGACGAAGTTTCAACGTGCCATACGCGCCGTTCGGCACGGGCGCGCCGACGCGCACGCGATTCTGGCACGCCCCCGCGCCCGCGCACGAATCAATGGACGAAGCCTTGAGCGTGGCGTTGCGCTGGATGGGCGAGGCGAGGTTTTCGGGGGCGGGCGCGCCGAGGATGGATTGCACGCCGTCGAACATCGCCGCCGTCGTAGAGACGAACCAGAAATCGTTGGCGTTGTTGTCGGTGTCTTGCGGGAACCCGGAAGTGAGCTTGCGCACGAAACTGTATTCGCCGTCGCTCATGCCGACGGGCGGGAGGCCGTTCGTCTCATAGTAGAGCGGGTCGGCGGCGGTCGTGAACCCGGCGGCGTCCAGGCGCGTGGCGGCCGTAAAGTCGGCGGACGAGCCGAAGACGGCGACGCCCGTATTGTCCGGAATGTCGGCCGTGTAAGTCCGGTCGGCGGCGGCCGCGGCGGCGAGCGTGTAAACGCTGTTCGCGCCGAGATAGTGGGCGCGGGCGGGGATCAACGTGCCCGCCGGGACAAGGAAGCGGACGCCGCCGTCCGCGGCGACCACCGCCCACCCGTCGGAGTTGTCGGCCGTGTCAACGACGAAGGGCGCATTCGTGTTGTTGTAGATTTCGACGAACTCGTCGAGCATCCCGTCCGCCGCCGCCGCCGTGCCTTCGCCACGGAAACGAAACTCGGTGATGAGCACCTGCCCGGCGACGGGCAACGGGCACACATCGCCCCGGTTGTCGTTGTCCGTGTCGGCCTGATCCGGATTGGCGACGTAGCGGCAGTTGTCCGCGCCGTCGAGCACGCCGTCGTTATCGTCGTCGGGGTCGCAGGCGTTGCCCAGACCGTCGCCGTCCGTGTCGGTCTGATCGTTGTTCGGCGTTGACGGGCAGTTGTCCGCGCCGTCGCCGATGCCGTCGGCGTCGGCGTCAGGCTCGAAGTCGAAGGTCGTATCGTTGCGGTTGATGCCGATGGTGAAGGCATCGACGTTGCCGTCGTAGCCGTTAGGCCACGGCCCGCCGGCGCGGAAGAGGAGGGTGCCCCTGGTTTCGGGCGTGCCGCCATCGAAGATGGTTGCGTTCGGGAAGTTGGCGAGCACCTGCGCCCACGTGCAGGGAGCATTCTGCGGGCAGATGCCGTTGCTGCCGTTCGCGCCCGGCCTCGACGCGTAGAACCTGCCGTTCACCAAAGGCTGCCACGTCTGCCAGACGTTCTGCTGCGGGTTCGTGCCGGTCTGGTAAGGCTCGAAGACGAGACGACCCTGGTAGGCGGCGTTCCCGCCCGCCCCGTCGTAGTCGATGTCGAACTGGAGCGCGATGTCAACGGCCTGATCCGGGTTGGTGTTCTTGAAGGTGCTGTAACGAAGTTCGGTAATTTGATCGAGCCGCGTTCCGGCGTAATCTCGCGTGCCGAGGATGTGGCGACCCGTCGAGTTGACGATCAGGTAGGCGCTGCCTTCGCCGAGCGGCGGCGAGGCGGGGCCGGTCTCGAAACCGCCGGAGCCGGTCGCGCCTTCGTTGAAGAAGAACCAGTTGTTCATGTTCGCGGGCGAGACGACGACGGGCGTATTGGTCAGCAGGCTGCTGTTCGTCATCGTAAACGCCCAGGGGGTTTCGGGGTTCGCGATGCCGTTGCCGCCCGTGTCGTAACCGGCGCGCGTGCGGATATAGGGATGATAGTTGGAGTTGGCCGGGTGCGGGAGCGCGCCGCTCATGACCTGCGGGTTCGAGCCGATGGTGTTGAGGTTACGCACGCGCTCGCCGTCCGCGTCGAGATGTTCGACGACGAGGCGGAAGGTGTTGTCGGCGAAGATGGTGACGTAGTAGTTGACGAAGGAGCCGGGTTCGGCCGCCGTCTGCGCCGAGTTGTCTTCGGGCAGGCCGCACATCGCGCCGTTGCCGAACTCGAAGTTGCCGTTGATGAGAAACTGTTTGTTCCAGCACATGCCGATGCCCAGCGGGTTGTTGTTCTGGAACCAGATGGCCGGGTCGCCGTCGTGCGCGGGAGAGGCCAGCGGCGTGTTGCCGTTAGGCGTCTCAGACGCGATCTCCCGGAGGAAACCGACCGTCACGAGATTGCCGCCCGCCGTCCAGTTGGCGGCGTAGGGGTTGACGGCAATGGTCGTGCGGAAGGTGACGGAGCCGCCCGCCGGCAGTCGGCTCGGATTGACGGTCTGCGAGGCGTCGTACCTGAAAGAGGTCGGGCGGTTCGTGCCCGTCGTGGGCGAGCCGGTGGCGCGGGGGCCTGTATGCGTGCCGTCGAAGCCGGGCACGGGGGTTGTGGTCGCGGCCGACGAGGCGGACGAGAAATAGAACGCGGCAACGGCTGAGAGGAACAGCGCGGCGAACGCAAAACGAGTGCGGGGCAACATTTTCATGTGGGATTCTCCTGACGAGGGCTGAGGAAGCATAAGCGGTGGGTTACGGCCTGACCCGTTGCGCATACTCCGGAGGCTATATAGAGTCGGGCTATATAGTTTCTGCGCGGCGTGCCAGAAGTGCAGCACGATTGTGGCGTGGTTGGATAATAGTCGTCGTTCGATGCCAAGTCAACTTGGTGGACACCGATGAAAGCGGGAGTCGAGGGAAAACAGGAGTTGAAAGTCGGAGCGAATGAAGCGCAGCCTCTGTCTTTCACCGGCCTCTGCCGTCAGGATGTTTCTCCCTCCGAGGCGAGAAACTGATTCAACTCGTGCGCGGTGGGCAGCGCGGCGCGTGCGCCGAGGTCGCGGCATTTGAGGGCGGCGACGGCGCAGCCGAGAGTTAAACAACTTTCGATCTCTTCGCCTTGCAGCAGACCGTAGAGGAAGCCCGCGTGGAAGGCGTCGCCCGCGCCGGTCGTGTCGCGGCAACCGCCGGGGACGGGGAAGGCCGCCGCCTCGATGAACGCGCCTTCGTGGTAGAGCGTCGCGCCGCGCGCGCCGAGCGTCATGCCGACGACGGCGTGTTCGTGGAGTCGGGTTTTCAGTTCCATGAGCGCGGCGCGTTCATCCTCGATGCCGGTCAGGCGGCGCGGAAACTCGGAAGAAGAGATGAGCACGTCCAGATGCGGGAGGAGTTCGGGCAAGCCTTCGTAGATGTTGTCGATGTCGGCGGAGACGATGGTGCCGGCGGCGCGGGCGGCGCGGGCGAGGCGGGCGCAGGCGGGCGGGTCGTGCGCGTCCAGATGCAGCACGCGCCCGCGCGCGGCGATTGTTTCGGGCGCGTCTTCGGCTGCATAGGCCAGCCGCGCGTCGCGCTCCCAGAGAATCGTCCGTTCGCCGGTGCGCGCGTCTATGAGGATGAACGCGATCTGGTTGCGCGCGCCCTCGATTGTCTCCGCAAACTCGACATCGACGCCCTCCGCTTTGAGCGTCGCCAGCCCGAACCGTCCTTCCGCATCCGAGCCGAAGCGTCCGGCGTAAGCCGTGCGCAGGCCGAGACGCTTCAGGGCGACCATCGCCGAGGCCGTCTGCCCGCCCGCCGCCTGCACGTGCGCGTCGAAGCGCGTCTTCGTGTCGAAGGCCGGATACGCGGGCACGACGATCAGGTGATCCACGGCGTTCAAGCCGAAGCCGACGGCGTCGAACTCTCTCCGCTCCGGCAACTCGAAAGGAAATCGCATCAATTTCTGCTCCTCAACACAGGCGCGTCTGTTGTAGCAAGAGCGCGCCTGAACCGCAAAGGGCGCGCGGGCGGGAGGCCGGGCGCGTCCGGCAAATTTAGTGAACGGCGCGGGGTTGGGTTAAACTACGGGCATCACCGGATAAAAAGTTCGCGCGCCCGTGTCGCAAGTCTCCCGAAGAGGCGAGGTAAAGTTGACTCTCGAAGAGAAACTCAGGAATCTGCCCCTCTCGCCCGGCGTCTATATACACAAGGACGAGGCGGGCAAGATCATCTACATCGGCAAGGCGAAGAATCTGCGCAACCGCGTGCGCTCCTACTTCCAGTCGGGGCGCGGCCACGACCGCAAGACCCGCGAACTCGTCCGCCGCATCCGCGACCTCGAATTCATCGTCACGGACACGGAGGTCGAAGCCCTCGTCCTCGAATCGAACCTCATCAAGAAGCACAAGCCGCGTTACAACGTCGCGCTCAAGGACGACAAGCAATACCCGCACTTGAAACTGACGATCAACGAGCCGTTCCCGCGCGTCATGATCACGCGCCGCATCCAGCGCGACGGCGCGCTCTACTTCGGCCCTTTTCTGCCCGCGTCGCTCGCGCGGCGCACCATCGATCTCATCAACCGCACCTTCCAACTGCGCACCTGCGACATCGAGATCGACGGCAAACTGCCGCGCCCGTGTCTCGGATATCACATCAAACGCTGCCTCGGCCCGTGCGTGCGCGGCTTGTGCACGCCGGACGAATATACGGAGTCGGTGCGCGACGTGCGGCTGTTTCTGGAAGGCAAGAATAAGGAACTCGCGGACGAGTACGCGGGGCGCATGGAGCGCGCCTCCGAAGAGATGCGCTACGAACTCGCCGCCAAGTACAGAGACTTGCGGAAAACCGTGCTCGCCGTCTCCGAGACGCAGAAGATGGCGACCTCGCCCGACCGCGACGTGGACATCCTCGGCTATTACCGCGAAGCCCAACGGCTCGCCCTCCAACTCTTCACCATGCGCGAAGGCAAGATCGTCGGCCGCCGCGAGTTCTTCTGGGAAGACTTGTCGGCGGACGAGTTCGACCCGGCCGAGTTTTTGAGCGAAGTGTTGACGCAATACTATTCGACCGATTACGTGCCGCTTGAGATTCACGTGCCCGTGGATTTTGAAGACCGCGAACTGTTGGAGCGCGCTTTGACGGAGCGGCGCGGGCGGCGCGTTAAAATTCTCGACCCGCAGCGCGGCGAGAAGCGCGACATGATCGCGCTCGTCGAGAAGAACGCGCAGATCGCTTTCGAGCAACGCTTCCGCGTCCTGAAGCCCGACATGGAGCGGGTGCTCGAAGAGTTGCAGGAGACGCTGGAACTGCCGCGTTTCCCGGCGCGCATCGAGTCGTTCGACATCTCCAACATTTCGGGCGCGGAGAACGTGGCCGCGATGGTCGTCTGCGAGAACGGCAAGATGAACCGCGCCGAAGGCCGCCGCTTCAAGATCAAGACCGTGGAAGGCTCGAACGACGTGGCTTCGATGCGCGAGGCCGTGGCGCGCCGCTACCGCCGCCAACTCGACGAAAACAATCCCTTGCCCGACCTCGTGATGATCGACGGCGGCAAAGGGCAACTCAACGCCGCCGCCGCCGCGATGCGCGAACTCGACCTCGAAGCCGTTCCGATGATCGGCGTCGTGAAACCGCCGCGCCGCCACAACGAAGTCTCGCACCTGCTCGTTAAAGGGCGCGAGCACGAACCCGTCTATCTCGATTCGCATTCGAGCGTCCTGCGTCTCATTCAAATGATCCGCGACGAGACGCACCGCGCCGCCGTCACCTATCACCGCAAGCGGCGCGAGATACGCGACTTCACTTCCGAGTTGTCGGAGATACCCGGCGTCGGCGACAAGCGCAAGAACCGGCTGCTGAGAAACTTCGGCTCCATCGCACGCATCGCGCAGGCCACGGTCGCGGAACTCACGCCCTTCGTCGGCCGGCAGACCGCCGAAGAGGTCGCCGCGCACTTCGCGCGGCAACGCGCGCTCGCCGGGGCGTCCGGCGCGGAAGCGGTCGCCGCCACCGAAACGGATGACGATGCGGGCGAGATGCCGCTTGAAGTCGAAACTCGCCTCGACGACCCGGAAGGCGACGCGCGGGACTTGCAGCCCATCCGCTCCGTGGATCACAACGGCGAGGTGCGCAAGCCCCGCAAGTCAACGCGCAAGCGCGGCGAGCGTTCGACGAACCCGCACGCCGTCAAGCGCGAGCGTGTCGGTCAGGCCGAGGACGCGGCGGGCGCAGAGGGCGAAGTCGTCGCGGATTAGAAGGTTAAGCATTTACGCCGGGTGGGAGTATGAAATTCGAATAGAGTGAAACCGCCGACGCACATCGAGACCGCGCGCCTCGTCTTGCGCAAGCCCGTCGCCGCCGACACGCCGCTCATCTACGAGGCTTACGCGCGCGACCCGGAGGTGACGCGCTACCTGAGTTGGCGGCCGCACCGCGCCGTGGCCGACGGCGAAGAACATTCGGCACAACTACTGGCCGCGTGGGAGTCGGGCAAGTATTTCTCTTGGGCTATCGTCGTCAATGACGGCGGCGAGTTGGCGGGCATGATCTCGGCGCGCCCGGAGGGGTGGCGCGTCGAGTTGGGCTACGTGATCGGCCGCAGGTGGTGGGGGCGCGGCCTGATGACGGAGGCGGCGCGCGCCGTCGTCGATTACGCGCTCGCCCGGCCGGAGGTGTGGCGCGTGTGGGGTGTGTGCGACGTGGAAAACCTCGCCTCGGCGCGCGTGCTGGAGAAAACCGGGATGCGGCGCGAGGGCGTGCTCAGGCGGTGGGCGATGCACCCGAACGCGGGCGAGGAGCCGCGCGATTGCTTCTGCTACGCGCGGGTCAAAGGCGAAGACGCTTGAAATTCTTGGCGAGGTAAATTCTGTTTACGGGAGGGGAATTATGAGAACGGACAACGGTCGAACGACTTCCGTCTGGATGCAGACGGCGGACGTGCCGGAACAGACGCAACTTAAAGCGGACGTGCAAGCCGACGTAGTTGTAGTCGGCGCGGGGATCGCGGGGCTGACGACCGCCTACCTGCTGGCGAAGGATGGCCGGCGCGTCGTCGTCATAGACGACGGCCCCGTCGCCGGCGGCGAGACGTGCCGCACGACCGCGCACCTCTCGAACGCCCTCGACGACCGTTATTACGAACTCGAAAGGCTGCACGGCGAGCGCGGCGCGCGCCTCGCCGCCGCCAGCCACACGGCGGCGATTGATCGGATCGAAATCATCGTCAACGAGGAAAACATTGATTGCGACTTCACGCGGCTCGACGGTTATCTCTTCGTCCCGCCCGGCGACGACCCGGCCGAACTCGGCGACGAACTGCGCGCCGCGCACCGTGCCGGGTTGACGGAGGTCGAACACGTCGAACGCGCGCCCGTCGAATCCTTCGACACGGGGGCGGCTCTGCGCTTTCCGCGACAGGCGCAGTTTCACATCCTGAAATACCTGCGCGGGCTGGCCGAAGCCGTGCGGCGCGGCGGCGGAGAGATTTACACGCGCACGCACGCCACGAAGATCGAGGGCGGCACGGAGGCGCGCGTCGAGACGGCGAATGGTGCGACCGTGACGGCCGCCGTCGTCGTCGTGGCGACCAACTCGCCCGTCAACGACCTCGTCGCCATCCACACGAAGCAGGCTCCCTACCGCACGTTCGTCGTGGGCGGGCGCGTCCCGCGCGGGAGCGTGCCGCAGATTCTTTTGTGGGACACGCCCGACCCGTATCACTACGTGCGCACGCAGCGCGTCGCAGCGGAAGAGGGCGCAGGCGCGGGCGACTACGACGTGTTGATCGTCGGCGGCGAAGATCACAAGACGGGGCAGGCCGACGACGCGGAGGAGCGTTTCCGCTGCCTCGAAGAATGGACGCGCGAGCGTTTCCCGCAAGTCGAGAGTTTCGAGTTTCGCTGGTCGGGGCAGGTCATGGAACCGGCCGACGGCCTCGCCTACATCGGGCGCAACCCGCTCGACAAAGACAACGTCTACATCGCCACCGGCGACTCCGGCCACGGCATGACGCACGGCACCATCGCCGGGATGCTGCTCGCCGATCTCATCGCGGGGCGCGAGAACGCTTGGGCTGAACTCTATGACCCGTCGCGCAAGCCCCTGAGCACGAGCGCGATCAAAGATTTCGCCGAGGAGAACCTGAACGTCGCCGCGCAGTACACAGACCTGGTGACGCCGGGCGAGGTGTCGGACGCCTCCGAGATCAAGGCGGGCGACGGGGCGATCATCCGCCGGGGCTTGACGAAAGTCGCGTGCTACCGCGACGAGTCGGGCGCGCTCCACGAGCGTTCGGCCATCTGCGCCCACCTCGGCTGCGTCGTCCGCTGGAACTCGACGGAGAAGACCTGGGATTGCCCCTGCCACGGCTCGCGCTACCAGACCGACGGCCACGTCGTCAACGGCCCCGCGATCAGCGGGCTGGCCGACGTGGAGAAAAGTTAAACGGCCAGCGATGAAGGCGGAAGGATAAACGAGAAAACAGAAGACAGAAGTCAGAATCCGGAATTTCAGAAGTCAGAATTCAGAATTTCTTAGTTTTCCTTCTGTTTTCTGACTTCTGTTTTCTGTCTCCTACTTCCGCTCATCGCTCCGCCTTCGTCGTTTCCTGCGGTCGCAGCTTCACGCGATAGATCGTGTGGTTGCCGACTCGCTCGCCCGCGTCGCGCGCGTACCAGCGATCAATGTTTCCCAGATCGGTTTGCCCCTCCGCGGCGGCGACGACGACGTAAGAGAGCGGCGTGCGGGCGGCGCGTTCGCGGGTGAAGGATGAGAGGTAGGCGGCGTAGGCGCGCGCCTCGGCGTCGAGGTCGGCGGGCGTGACGGGTGCGCGGGTGGCGTCGAGGCCGTTGAGAACGCGCGCGGAGCCGAAGACGGCGGTGCGATAGGGGTGCGGGCGGCTGATGAAGTCGGCGAAGCGCGCGGCGTCGATGTTTGAATAATAGAGTTGTTGGTAGAGCCGCTCTTTCTCTTCGGCGAGGGTGACGCCGGAGAAAACGGACATGTGCGGCGACCAGAGCACGGCCTGCGGCGCGACCCCCGGCAGCCGGTCGGCCTGCGCGATGTCGGGGCTGAAAACTACCCGCCGCCGCCCCGTGCCCGGTTCGAGTTCGCCCTCCGCCCGCGCCATCTCCGACAGGCGCAGATAGACGGGGCGCGCCTCGTCGCTCCGCACGTTGATACCCGCCGCGCCCCGCGTGGCGACAAACACTTCAAACGCCGCCCAACCGAGCGCGACGAGCGCGACGGAGGCAAGAATCTTTCGCGGGACGCAAGCGATGCGACCCGCGTCGCGCGATACGGCGGCGGCGCGGCCGCTCCAAACGAGCGCGACCGAGAGCGCGAGCGCGACGAACGCGACGTAGTTGGCGATGAACTGTTCGTAGTGAACGGGCTGGAGCGAACGCCCGGTGATGAGTTGTTTGTTGAAGACGACGAAGGGCATGAGCGCGAACGAGGCTGCAAAGAGCACGGCGCGCGCGCGCAGGTTGACGTACCCGCGCCACGCGCCGAAGGCGAGCAGGACGAGCGCGAGCGCGGAGACGAGTTCGGTGGCGCGAAAAAGTTCGGGGCGGCGCGAGAGGGCGAGCGCCTGCGCGGCGTCCATCGAAGGCGCGCGGTGCGAGAGCAGATAGAAGTAAGGCACCAGCGCGGCGAGAGCTATCGCGCCGAGGATGGCGAAGACGCTAAGGGCGCGCTGCCACCCCGGCGGGCGGGCCGCGAGCCACAGGAACGCGAGGCAGGCGAGCCACGCTAAGGCCGCCGTCCACAGGTAGAAATAGGAGAAGACGAGCAGCGCGAAGATCACCCCCGCGCCGACCGCGCTCGCGTTTGCAGCGCGCCTGTCTTCGACTTTGAGCGCGCGCCAGACGAGCCAGAAGAAGAGGAAAAAGAGAGGCATGGGCGCGGCGGGTAGATAACGGCGCAGGAACGGCAGCGGGAGGTAAGCAGTTTCCAGACCGCGCAGCGTCCGCACGATCTTCTGCGCGAGCGAAGGGAAGCACAAGACAGCGAGCATGCCCGTCGCCGCGAGCGCGTCGTCGTCCAGGATGGCGGAGAGCAGTTGGTAAAGCGCGAGCGCGGAAGCGAAGGCGGCGAAACACGAGAGGACGATGAAAGCCGTGGAGGCGGAGATGCCGAAGAGCCGCGCGGGCAACGCGACGGCGTAAGCCGGGACGAACTGGATGGAGAAGAGCGATTCGGGTTGGGGCGCGCCGGGCGCATCGTCGCGTCCGGTGTAAGGATCGCTCAGGCGCGGGCGACCGTCAATCAGGGCGTTGATGTAAGCGGCGTAGGCGGCCTCGTCGAAGAAGAAAGAGAGGTGCGAGCCGTGCCACGCCGAGAGCGAGCCGAGCGCGCGCCACATCTGCAACTGCGGCACGAGCGCAACCAGGGCCAACACCGACGCCGCCACGATGCCCCAACGCCGACGACGCTTTTGTCCATGCTCCATCGGGTGCAACGAACTCTCCTTAGAAGTCGAAACGCGGAAACGGGCGCAAGTCTTAAAGTAAACTTGCACCCGTTAGATCATGTCCAGACCCGCATCGGCACGTGCGCGCTTAACTTTGCGGCGGCGCGGGAGCGCTTGCGGCGGCACGCGCGCCCGAGAAGTCGTAGGTGACGTGGAGGCGCAGCGCGCCGTCTTTGACTTCGGAGCGCACGTCTCTGGCCTGTGCGCGGAGCGTGCCGTTGCTGGCCTGCACGGGCACGTTCAGGGAGAGTTGCGCGCCGCGCATCAGGACGAGCGGGTTGACCTTCTGGTTGATCGCCGTCTGGACGAAGCCCGTGACGAACGGACTGGCGAGCGGCGAGACGCCTTCGAGGTTCACGCCCGCGACGGTGATCTGGCCGTAGAGAGTCTGTTCGTCGGCTTTGAAGTAGA
>DASQNL010000359.1:0-4182 GCA_035644995.1 Pyrinomonadaceae bacterium
GCGCGATCACGGAGATCAACGCGCCTTCGGGTAAGGAACGCCCGCGCGCAGAGTACATCGAGAAACTGCTGCGCTCATACAAACTCAGCAGCATCCATTACGACGCGACCGGGAATTTGATCGCCGAGCGCAAGGGCACGGGCGGCGGCCCCCGCATCGTCTTCGACGCCCACCTCGACACGGTCTTTCAGGAAGGCTTGCGGATCAAGGCCACGATCCGCGACGGCCGTGTTTACGCGCCCGGCATCGGCGACGACACACGCAACATCGAAGCCCTGCTCGCCATGATCCGCGCGCTCGACGCGGCGCGGATCAAGACGCGCGGCGACCTCGTTTTCGTCTTCACGGTCGAAGAGGAGACGGCCTTGCGCGGCGCGGAGGAGTACCTCAAGGAGAACAAGGCCAAGATCGATCACTACATCGCGCTCGACGGCGGCTACGAGGGCTTCACCTACGGCGGCATCGGCATCAACTGGTACAAGCACCACTTCATCGGCCCCGGCGGCCACACGCGCTCGCGCACGCCTCCCTATTCCGCCACGCTGCCTCTCGCACGCGCCGTCGCGCGCATCTACGAACTCGAAGTGCCGCGCACGCCTTCGTCGAATCTGAACATCGGGATGCTCGGCGGCGCGGAAGTCGTCAACGCGAAGGCGGCCGATGCCTGGTTCACGGTTGACCTGCGTTCGACCGACAACGAGGTGATCGCCGATCTGGAGCGGAAGATCAACGCCATCATTCAAGAGGAAGCGAAGCGCGCGGGCATGACCGTTAAGACCGAGGTGATTTCCACTTCCCCGTCCGCGCAGATTCCCAATCACCGCCAATCGCCGCTCGTGCGCACGGCCGAAGCCGTCCACCTCGCGCTCGGGTTCGAGAATCCGCCCATCACCATGACCGGGTCGAACAATTCGAGCGCAGCCCTGCTCGCGGGCGTCTCCTCTATCTCCACCGGCGCAGGCCCCTGCGCCGATGCGCACGCGCTCACCGAAAACTGCGAGATCGAGCCGCTCTACAAAGGCATCAAGAAGATCATGCTGCTCGCGCTCGCGCTCGCGGGCGTGAGCGAATAGGGCGTGAGCGAATAGGGCGGGGCGCGCGTCAGGCGACGGACTTCGGTTGCGGGATTTCCAGATGGTACGCGGGGTCGTTGTTGCCGGGCGTGAGAAACTTGCTGACCGCGCCGTTCGCCTGCGCCGCCCTCGTCGCCTTCTCGAACGTCGCTTTGTCCGAGAGAGACGAAGGCGAGATGTCAACCACGTTCAAGATAGCCGGGTCGGCGCAGTGATGGCTCACGTTCGCGGGGCCGAGCGACCTGATCCTGGCCTCCATCGCCGCCTTGATCTGGTCGCTGCCCTGGCCCGCCGCCTTGGCCTTCACGTATTCGTCAATCACCGCCTTGCCGGGAGCTTTGTAGAGAGACTTCTGCGCCGCGACGCCCTTGCTGACGATGTTGTCGTACATGATGCGCGCCTGATCCGACGGCGTGCGGCTGGTGCTCGTGATCAGACACGAATCGAGATTGGCGGCATTGAGAATTTGCGTCAGCACTCCGAGCGTGTGGACGCTGACCACGGCCTGATTCGCTTTGGAGCCGAATTTGATGGCGGGTTGCGGCATAGTGCGCGGATGATATTCATTGCGCGCACTATGTCAAGAAAATTCCGGCGGAATGGCCGCCCGGCGCGACGCGCACCCGGAGTTCTCGTTAAATAATCTACCTACTTTTCGTGCCGCTCCCTTTCGCGGCGACGGGCGGCGGCGGCGAGTTCGCCGGGAGTTTTCGCGCCCGCGGGTTGCGGCTGGTTGACGGTCGCCGGGGAAGAAGGCTTGGCCGCGCTCGGGTCTATTTGTTTCTCGGCCTTTCCGGTGGTCGCCAGTTCGATTTCGGAGTTGACCTCGCCGCCGATGAGGATGGCCGCGCCGGTCAGGTAGAACCAGAGCATGAGAATGATGACCGCGCCGAGCGAGCCGTAGGTGGCGTTGTAGGAATTGAAGTAGCCGAGGTAGGTGCGGAAGCCGAACGAGACGAGCAGCCAGAGCACGACGGCGACGGCCGCGCCGGGGCTGACCCAGTGCCAACTGCGTTTCTCCACGTTGGGCGCGAGATAGTAGATCAGACCGAAGGCGGCGAGCACGAAGAGAAGCACCACCGGCCACTGCAAAATCTTCCAGCCCCAGGTGAACACTTGCCCGAAGCTGAAACTTGCGGCCACGTACTCGGCGATGTGCCCGCCAAAGAGCATCAGCGTGAGCGCGGAGAGAACCAAGACGGCGAGCGCGACCGTCAGGCCGAGCGAGATGAGCCGCACCTTCCACCACGCGCGCGTCTCTTCCACCTCGTAGGCGACGTTGAGCGTCTGGCAGATGGCGGTCATGCCGTTTGAGGCCGCCCAGAGCGTGGCGAGAATGCCGAAGGAGATTTTGCCGCCGCCCGAACCTTCCTCCACTTTTTCGATGGTCTCGTGGATGAGGTCGCCCGCTTCCTGCGGGACGACCGAGCCGAGCAGGCTGAGCAGGTTTTCGCGCAGTTCGCTGCCCGCGTCGGCAAACTGGCCGAGCACGGCCGTGATGAACAGCAGGAGCGGAAAGAGCGCGAGCAGAAAGTAGTAAGAGAGCTGAGCGGAACGTCCGAAGATGTCGTCTTCGCTAACCTCAGCCCAGACGCGCTTCGCCAGTTCCTTCCAATTCAACCCCCCTAGTCGCCACAAAGACCCGGCCATAACTGTGTCCCCTCGCGCCGTCATCGACGCGACCCCTTGTTCGTTCGGTTATTTGATCATCGCGCCGGTACGACTCCAGCGCGTGTTGCGGAAAAAATCGAGCACGTAGGGGAAGCCGCCCGAAGGCGCGCTCTCGTCGTAAGACCAATAGACGAAGAGGGCGCGGCCGATGATGAGGTCGCGCGGAACAAATCCCCAGTAGCGACTATCGAAGCTGTTGTCGCGGTTGTCGCCCATCATAAAATACGAGTCGGGGGGGACGACGATGGTCTTCCGGTCGTTGAAGAGTTTGTAGATGGGGAGGCTTTCATGGTCGTCTTCGCCGAGACGCGAGGCGGGGCTGTAGGCGACCGTGTAGGTTCCCGCGCCCTGCGGCGGCGGGTCGGCCTCCGCGGTGAGCGGCGCGAGTTCTTCGTTGCCCTCGGTGGCGGGGTCGTTCGGGTGGTTGATGGCCGTGATGACGCGCTCGTCGAGCGGTTGGCCGTTGATGATAATGCTTGTGCCGCGCAGTTCGATGCGGTCGCCGGGCAGACCGACGACGCGCTTGACGTAGTTGGTAACGTACTGCTTGTTGCCCGGATCGTTCGGCGTGTCGCGCCACGGCTCGATGGGGTTGCCGGGATATTTGAAGACCACGATGTCGCCGCGCCTGATCTCGCGCTGCGGCAGAAACGGCAGCGACGGCGAACCGGGCGCGAAGATGAACTTATTGACCAGCAGGTGATCGCCGATGGTGATCGTGTTCTGCATTGACCCCGTGGGCACTTTCACCGCCTGCACGACGAACGTCATGCCGAACAGAGCCATGATCGCCGTTACCACGAGCGACTCGAAATACTCGCGCCACACGCTGCGCGGCGGCCCCGGATGCGCCGGTTTCGTCTCGGCGACGCCGCCTCGCGCGGCTTCACCCTCTGTCGAGCGCGTCGCGCTCTTGCGCGCCGCCTTGTCCGCCGAAGTCTCGGAGGGCGGTTCTTCCATGATCGTCGAACGGGAGTCGTTGCTCATAAAATTATCGTAGATAAACGCGCGCGGAGCGGTCAAGCCGCACATCCTGCCGGTCTATTTTTAAGCCCTGCTTTATTTTTCAATCCGCCGCTTCCGCCGGCCGCACATCCGTCGGCGGCGCGAGGTTCAATTGTTCCAGCGCGCGGCGCGCGGCGTCCATCTCGGCGGCCTTGATGGTGGAGCCTGCGCCGGGCACGGTGTGGTCTGCGAAGGCGACCGCGACGTGGAACATGCGGCGGTGCGGCGGCCCTTCCGTGTCCACCACGTTGTAGGTCGGCGTGACGTGGAAGGTCGCCTGCACGCGCTCCTGCAACATGGTTTTGTAATCGTCGGCGGCGGCCTGTTCCGGGTTCGCCTCCGTCAACTCGGAACTGAGCAGCCCGTGGACGAACTCGCTCGCGCTCTTGTAGCCGCCGTCGAGATAGACGGCGGCGATGACGGCTTCGACGAC
>DASQNL010000360.1:0-2802 GCA_035644995.1 Pyrinomonadaceae bacterium
AAAACGGGGCGCGGGAAGAGACGAAAAGGCGCGCATCGAAGTATTAACTTCGAAGCGCGCCTTGAAGGGCTGCGGCGGCGGACGTTTGCGGGTGCGCCCGCTTTATCTGCTTTGCGGGTTGCGCCGCATTTATCTGAAGGAGTCTATCGAGAGCACGACGTTTTGCGTGTTCGCCGCGGGGTTGAGCTTGCGCCCGTGTTTGTCCTGCTGCATGTTGTGGCCGGCTTGGGAGAGAATTTCTTCGGCGGTTTCGGCGTCGTCCGGGAAACAGGCGATGCCGATGCTGATGCCGATTTTGGTGGTGCGGCCGGTGCGAATCGTGAACTCGTGCGACTCGACGGCGGCGCGGATGCGTTCGGCCACCATTTCGGCCACGTCGCCCGAAGCCATCGGCATGATGGCGACGAACTCGTCGCCCGCGTAGCGCGCCAAAATGTCCATCTGCCTGAACTGGTTCTTGATGATCGCGGCCACGCTGGCGAGCAGGCGGTCGCCGATGGCGTGCCCGTGCGTATCGTTGACCTGTTTGAAATTGTCCAAGTCCATGCTGAGCACGGAGAGCGGCTCGCGGTTGAGCCGCTGGCATTCGGCGATGCGCTGTTGGAGCGCGTGGTGGAACGAACGCGCGTTGGGCAGATCGGTGAGCGTGTCGGTGAGCGCGCTCTCCCTGGTCTTCTCGAAAGTCATCGCGTTATTGAGCGCGACGGAGGCGTGCTGGGAGACGGATTCCAGCAGGCGCACATGCTCCGTCGTATATGTGGAGCGCGTCTTGGAGTAGACCGTGATCGCACCGAACGCGCCGTCTTCCCGAACCAAAGGGGAGACCAGCACGCCGCGAATGTTACTTGAAATCTCTTCGGGAAGGCCGACGAGATCAAGCTCCGGCGGCGTGTTGCACATCGAACGCGCGTTGGCGATGACCCAGCCGGAGATGCCTTCGCCGATGGTGATGCGGCGGCGCGCGAAGGCATCCGCGTGCTCGCCAGAGGCGTGAACCGCAACGGCTTTGCCGGAACGGTCGTCGACGAGATAAATGATGCAGGTGTCGAAGGGGACGATGGAGCGGAGCTTGCTGGAAACGAGCGTCACCGTGTCTTGCAAGTTGAGCGACGAGCCGATGGTTTGCGCGATCTCGTGCAGGGCGAAGACCTCGCGCTGCGCCTCGACGATTGAACGGAAGCCGGAGTCGCCGTCCGAGGTCGAGCCGAGAATATCGGAGGCGAGACCGGCATCGGGGCGCGCCCCGTTGTTCGCGTCGCCTTCCGAAGCCACCTGCTCTTGTATGTCCTGCTCGGCGATAAGTTTGTCGAAGTGCTCGATGTTGCCGACGAAAGTTTCGACGACGCGCGGGTCGAACGAACTGTTCGCCATCTTGCGCAACAGCGAGAGCGAGTCTTCGCGTTTCATGCCGACGCGGTAAGGGCGGTCGCAGCGCGTGGCGTCATAGAAGTCAACCACGGAGATGATGCGCGCGACGAGCGGAATCTGTTCGGCGCGCAAGCCCTTCGGGTAGCCGGAACCGTCCCATTTCTCGTGGTGGAAACGCACGATGTCTTCAACCGGGTAAGGGAAGTTGACGCGCTTGATGATGTCGCCGCCGACGACGGTGTGAATCTTCATCTTCTCAAACTCGGCGGCGGTCAGCTTGCCGGGCTTGTTCAAGATATATTCGGGCACGGCGAGTTTACCCACGTCGTGCAGGAGCGCGCCGGCGCGCAGGGCGTGCAACTCTTCTTCACTGACGCCGAGGATGCGTCCCAACTCCAGCGCGTAAATCTGCGTGCGACGGACGTGGCCGTGAGTCGTCTGATCCTTCGCGTCGATGGCGATGGCGAGCGACTCGATGGTGTTCATGTGGAGGTCTGCGATCTCCTGAATGTGTCGAAGTTTCTCCTCCTCGCCGCGACGGGTTTCGCCCAGACGCTTCTCGTCGAAAAAGAACAGCAGATAAACCAGCATGACGATCATCACGCCGACGAAGAGGAACGAGAGGCCGCCGCCGATGAAGGTCGAGTAGAAGAGGGCAGCCGCCGCCGCGCCCGCCAGTTGCGTCATCGAAGTCCAGAAGAGGCTCTCGCGCGAGAACTGCAATTTGGTCGCCCCCGCCTCGAAAGCCGCGTAGAAAGAGGCCGCCAGGGTGTTGAGCGCGAACTGCACGATGGCGAGCGCGAGGAGGGGAAAGAGCAGCCTTTCAAGCGAGGCGTTCGGCGCGCCCGTCGAGGCCGCGCCGCCGACCGTGAGTAGCGTCAACAGGCTGTAAACGAAGACCGCGAGGCAGGTCGAGATGATTGCCGTGCAGGTGCGGAAGAAGCGCACGCGGCGGTCTGCCACGTGTCTTGAAGAGATAAAGCCGTCAACACCGGCGAGGAGCGCGGCGGGCGCTGCGCCGAACAACATCGCCGCTAAAAAGATGAGCGCGTCGGCCATGGACTTGCTGCCGTTGCTCGTGCCGTCGGCGTTGAAGACGGGCACAGTGAAACGCCCTGCGATGACCGTCAAAGCCAATAACGCGACACCCCAGATGTAGCCCGCGGTCGAGAGAGACAACAGGCCATTGAGGGAAAAGATGAGCAGCGCAGCCGCCAGCGCAGCCGCCCCACATAAAAGCGCAAGGCTTTTCCAGTTACCGTTGGGCATAGTGATGGAGTCCGTGAAGATAACGAATTTAAAGGCTTTTTGGGGTTTTGGGAGCCTGCTCGTGTCAGAGCACGGAGCGGGTTGGTGTGCGAAGTAAATCTTTGCCAAACAATGTTGGCACAATCAAAATAGGGGTTTTTGGGCATATAGTCAAGCGTTTTCACC
>DASQNL010000361.1:0-5778 GCA_035644995.1 Pyrinomonadaceae bacterium
CGCGCTCGCGCACGTCTTCCATCAACTGCTGGATACGTTCGGCCTCTGTCTGCGGCGCGTCAAACTGCTCGCCGCTCTGGCGTTGCTGGTCGCCGAAACGATTGCGCTCATCCTCCGTGATCGCGCCGTGGCTCTGGTTAAACTCGTACTCGTTCAAGTGTCCGCCGTCGATTTTATAGTTCGGCTGGTTGCGTGTTGGGTCTTTTGGCATCTCTCTTTTTCGCTCCTCCCTTTCTCGTCTGAGCGTCTGCTTGACAGCGCGCCCCCCGCTTCGTATTCTTGCTCCACACACTCTCGTGTGCCGCCTTAGCTCAGTTGGTAGAGCACCTGATTCGTAATTAGGGGGTCTGCGGTTCAAGTCCGCAAGGCGGCTTCATTTGTTTCCACGGCCTGCTTCACTATCTCTCAAACAAGTCGTCAAACAGTTCAGCGCCTCAGTGACGTGGAGCGGGGCACGACTCCGCGTTGCGGATGCGCCCCGCTCCACGTCGAAACATCCCGCGCGCTCAGGGCTGTGCGCGAGCGGCGTTCAACTATCTCCCGCCGCGCCCTTTGCCGCCGCCCCCGCCCGTCTTGGAACCGCCCGACTTCTGCGAGCCGCCGGACTTCGAGCCGCCGGACTTGGAACCACCCGATTTAGAGCCGCCCTTCGCGCCGCCCGATTTCGCGCCACCCTTCGCGCCGGACGACTTGCCCGCCGCGCCTTTGCCGCCACCGCCGCCGCCGCCGCTCGTGCCCGTTGCCGACGCGGCCGTGCGGGTGATCCCTTTGCTCACGGACTTGGCCGAGCGCGACGTGGCGCGTCCCTCGCGCTCCGCCGCCGCGCCCGCGCGTTCCGTGGCCTTACCCGCCTGCTGCGCGATGCTCCGCACCGCGCTCGACGTGGACGTGGAGCCGCTGCGCCCCGTGGACGAACGCCCCGATGAGCGACCCGACTTTCTGCTTCCGCCCGGCCGCACGATGTCGCCGAGGGTCGGGCTGACGCTGCCCACCGTGTCGGCTAATGTTTCGAGCAAGGAACTGCCGAGGTTCGAGCCGCGCTCGGCCACTTCGCCCGCCACCTCCGTCGCCTGATTAACCGCGCCCGTCGCGGTCTCGGTCACCGTGTTCGCCATGTCGCCGCTCGCCGCGTTCCCCTGGCGGTTAGATTGTTTACGTCTGCTTGGCATGATTCTCTCCTCCCGTGTGTGTCGAGTTGAATGAACTACCCCGCTCGGTTCAAGGCGAAATAAACAACCTTGCGCCCTCTCTAGTTTCCGATTTCACTTTAGAGCGTTTTATCGCTTGCCTTGAGATTTACATGATGTGCGGCGCGCACGTCAATCAGAAAGTGTTTGACATGCGCGCCCTCAAGGCTCAATGCGGCTCTCGATGTGCGCGCGGCGCAAGTAACGTAAACGAACGTTCGCGCTCGCGGTCTGTACGGGTTTGTGCGAACGCAACAGACGCGCGGCGGCTTTTCGCCCGCATTCAACTCGCGCGCTCGCTGGCACGGTCTTTGCCAATTTACGCCGAGGACAACCGGACTGACATGCCCGGCGCGGACGAACGCCCGCGCGGCGTCTGTTGCGAAGCAGAATTATTGAAGGAGTTAAATTGATGACGAAGCAGGAAAGTACGACGAAGCAGGTCGCCGTTTTGATCGAGAACCACGTCGAGGACAGCGAGTTTCTCATTCCTTACAACGCCCTGCGGGAAGCGGGCGCGGAAGTGACGGTGCTTGGGTCGCGCGTCAACGAAAAATATCAGGGCAAGCAGATGAAGCTCTCGATGGAGGCCGACCGGACGACCACCGACGCGCTCGCCGAAGAGTTCGACGCCGTCGTCATCCCCGGCGGTATGGCTCCCGACAAGATGCGCACCAACATGAAGACCGTCCGCTTCGTGCAGGACGCCGTCGAGCGCGGCAAACTCGTGGCCGCCGTCTGCCACGGGCCGCAAGTGCTGATCGAAGGCGACCTCCTGCAAGGCAAACGCGCCACCGGCTTTCGCGCCATCCGCAAGGACATGCAGAATGCCGGCGCGAACTACGAAGACGCCCCGCTCGTGCGCGACGGCAACCTGCTCACCTCGCGCCGGCCGGGAGACGTGCCTCTCTTCACGGCCGCCATCCTGCGCCATCTCGGACTCGAAGGCGCGTTGAAGCATGCGCTGCCGGATGAAGCGAACTTATCCGCCGGGTGGTGGGAACTGGCCGAAGGCTGGGGCGGTTCGACGAAGGCCGAGATCGTTGACGGCATCAACACGGCCATCCGCGGCGAGCGTTACGCCCTGACGGCCTTCGAGCACTACGCCGAGAAGGCCACCGCCGCCGACCTGCGCGCCGCCTTCACGGAAATCCGCGCCAACAAGGAACGGCACGTCGCCGCGCTCGAAGCGCGTCTGGCCGCGCTCGGCGAGAAGGAATCGTTTCAGGCGGCGGGCAGCGGCGCGTGGGCGACGCTCAAGAGTTGGCTCCAATCGAGCGACGACATCGCGCTCATGCGCCGCGCCATCGGCGACCTGCAAACCGGCGTCGTCGATTCGTTCAACCTCGCCAACAGTTTCACCGACCCGGCGACCGCGCAAATTTTCGACGACATCAGCGTCGACATCGCCAGAGACGAGCAGCGCATCGCAGACCTCTATCACGCGCACCCCGGCAACCGGAAACCGGACGCCGCCACGCCCTCCACCGGCGCGGCCGTGAGCGCGTAGGAACTAAAGCGACAGACAGCAAGTAGAAAGGCGAAAGAGAAGCAAGGAAAGCTCGTATGCTTCCTTACTTCTCTTTCGCCTTTCTACTTGCCGTCCCTTACTTGCTTATGCCGCCGGACGCAACAGGCCGCGGAAGATGCCCTGCACCTGTACCTGCGCGGCGGGCAGGCGGATGGGCGCGAGTTGCGAATTGGCGGGGCGCAGTTCCACTTCGCGGCCGAAGCGGTGGAGCCGTTTGAGCGTGGCGCGCGAGCCTTCGACGAGGGCGACGACGATCTCGCCGTCGCGCGCATCGACGCGATTTTCGATGAGGGCGATGTCGCCGTCGCAGATGTGCTCGTCGATCATGGAGTCGCCGGAGACGCGCAGGGCGTAGACGCGTTCGGGACGCACGCGCCCCAAGAGGAAACGCGGCACGCCGATGGTTTCGCCATTGTCGTCAACCGTCTCCAGGGGCGCGCCCGCCGCGACGCGGCCGAGCAGCCGCACCTCGCACAGCCCGTCGCCCGCCGCCTCTTCGACGTGGACGTTCAATCCGAACGAGCCGTTCGTATGGCTGCGCGCGAGCAGGCCGCGCTTCTCCAAAGCCTCGATGTGCTTGGCGATGGTGGCCTTCGAGGAGATGCCGAAGTGGCGCGCGATCTGCGCGTAAGAGGGTTCGTAGCCGTGTCGCTCGATGAAGCGTTGGATGTAGTCGAAGATTTCCTTCTGCCGTTGGGTGCGGGGTTGCATGAATTCGGTCTTTCCTTTCAAACGCGAGCGGGTAGGATTCCCGCCGACTCCCGGCTACATCTTGCTAGCGGCGAGGGCGCGCACCGGATTCTAAAGTCGCCCTCGCCGCAGCGTCAAGTTCCGCGTCAACTCAGCCCGTCGTCGTCGCCGCTAAACGCCGGGCATGGCCTTCTTGAGCGGCTTGAGTAAGAGGAACAGCACGACGGCCATGACGAGAGCCATCAAGCCGAGCACGAGGAAGAACGTGGAGTGCAGCCAGCGATCCCAGAAGATGCCGATCTGCGTCAGCTTGTTGCCCATCGCCGTGGCGACGAACCACCCGCCCATCATCAACCCGCGCAGGCGTATCGGCGCGACCTTCGAGACGAGCGACAGACCCATCGGCGACAACATCAACTCGCCGAGCGTGACGACGAAGTAAGAGAGCACGAGCCACATCGGCGACACGCGGAACGCGTAAGGGTCGCCGCCGAGAGCCGTGGCCTCGCCCGATTTCGCGGCGAAGTAGAGGATGAAGAAAGAGAGCGCGGTCAAGGTCATGCCGAAGGCCATCTTGGTGGGCGTCGAAGGCTCAAGGCCGCGCCGGTCGAGAAAGCCCCAGAACCAGACGAGCGGGAACGTCAGCGTGATGACCCAGAACGGGTTGATCGAGTTCGAGATGATGCCGCCCGACTCTTTCGCCGTCTCAGGCGAGAAGAACATCGTCCAATCGGTGTTGGCGTCGGCGAAGTAGGTCAGGGTCGAAGCGTTCTGGTGGAAGACCATCCAGAAGACGATGACGACGGCGAAAATGACGATGAGCGCGATGATGCGTCGGCTTTCGGGGACGGCATCCATCACGCCCTGTCGTGTGGCGGCCTCGTCCTGATGGCTGACGCCGTGCGGCGGCGCGTCCGTGGCGGTGGCGGCCGTGTCGGCGGCGGTGTCGCCGGAGCGTGTGGCCGCCGTCGGCGTCGCGCCTGCGGCTGCGTTCAGGTTGCGACCGGGTTCGTGGATGTGCTTTTTGAACTGGAACAGAATCCAGACCGAGATGACCATGCCGCCCGCCGCCACGGCGAACGCCGGGTGGAAGCCCCACTTCGAGCGCACCCAACCGGCGACGAGCGGGGCGAGAAACGCGCCGACGTTGATGCCCATGTAAAAGATGTTGTAGGCGCGATCCTTGAGGTGGCTGCCTTCGGGGTAGAGATTGCCGACCATCGTCGAGACGTTCGGCTTGAAGAAGCCGTTGCCGATGACGAGGCAGGTCAGCGCGGCATAGACGGCGGCAAGCGAGGAGAAGGAGAGCAGCAGGTGGCCGGCGATGAAGAACAGGCCGCCGATCATCACCGCTTTGCGATAGCCCGTGAAGCGGTCGGCGATGAAGCCGCCGACGAGCGGCGAAAGATAAACGAACATCAGGTAGTTAGCGTAGAGGCTCGTCGCCTCGGCCGCCGTCCAGCCGAAACCCTCGGTCGGGTCGCGCAGGTACAGGGTAAACATCGCGAGCATCGAGTAGAAGCTGAAACGCTCCCACATCTCGGTCGCGAAAAGCACGTACAGACCTTTCGGGTGTTTGTCATCGTGTCCCGCCGTGAAGGCGTTGTTCATTGCCGCTGTTGTAGCCATATTGAAAACCCTCTCCTCTCTGTTCTCTTTAGTCTTCCGTGGCTCAAATCTCTCGAACTTTTCCTGATCGTCCGCGCGGTCGTCTTCAACGGCGCGAGTAGCGCGCGAGCGTGACGGGGAAGATGCGGACGCCCGCGGGCGCTTGTTCCGCCTTGAGTTGCGTCGCGTCGCTCAGAAGTTTGTCGGCCTTCATGCCGTAGACGGCCTCGTTCAGTTTGTTGTCGGGGTTGACGACCGCCCCTTTCAGTTCCAGACCGGCGAAGAGACCTTTGCTGCGCGAGTAGGAAAGAATGCCCGCGTCGAGCGTGAGGTTGGTGGTGGCAGACGCCGTGCGGCCGACCGGCCCGGCCGCCGCGCTCGCCTCGCCGCCCATCTCGAACTTGTCTTCGAGCAAACCCTGCACGGCCGACTCGTTCATAAAGAGCAGCACGAAATCGGTCTTGGCCGCGCCGATCTGCGCGCCGAAACTCCCGCCGCGCATCGTGAAGAACGCGGGCGCGCTCCACCCGCCCTTTAAACGACGGCTGATCAAACCGCTCCCGCCGCGCCCGCCGACGACGAAGCCCGCCTTGAGCACGCCCGGAAACACAGCGACGGCTTCGGCCTTGTCGATCAACTCTTTCGGGATCGCGTTGTCGCGCGCGCCCATCGCCTGCTCGAATACCTTCGCCGCGTTCGCGGCCTTGCGCTCCGCCTCTTCTTCCCTCTTCGTCGGCGGCGCGCTCACGCGCCGCTGCCGTT
>DASQNL010000362.1:0-2859 GCA_035644995.1 Pyrinomonadaceae bacterium
GATGGAGTCCCTTGTGAATCTCAGTGGTGTGGTCACTAGGCTTACCAAGAGAATCTTCGTGCAGATGCTTACAGGATTGTGCAAAGCAACTCATTCTCGCATCGTAGCCCTAGCCACTTTATAGTCAAACTTCTTACTTTATGGTCAGATCAGACTTTAGGGACAAAGCCAACCACACATGAACAGAACTCTCGATGTCGTCGAACAGGTTACGGAAGGCGAGGCGCGCTTCGAGCGCGTGCGACGGATGGCGGGATTCGTGCTCGCGCCCGCCGTCTTCGTGACGCTGCTGTTGCTGCCGTTGCCCGCGTTGAAGCCGGAGGCGCACAATTTGGCGGCCGTGATGGCGGCGGTCGTCATCCTGTGGGTCACGGAGGCTCTGCCTCTGCCCGCGACCGCGTTGCTCGGCGCGGCCGCCTGCGTCGTGATGAAAGTAGCCCCGGCGCGCGACGTGTTCGCGCCCTTCGCCGACCCGCTGATGTTCCTTTTCATCGGGTCGTTCATCATCGCGCGGGCGATCTTTCTGCATCGTCTGGACAGGCGCCTCGCCTTCGGCGTGCTCTCGATCAAGTGGGTCGGCGCGCGCCCCGGTCGGATACTCGTCGCCTTCGGCGCGGTGACGGCCTTCCTCTCGGCGTGGATTTCCAACACGGCGACGACCGCCATGATGTTCGCCATCGGCATGGCGATCCTCGCCTTCCTCTTCGACAACGAACAGGAGGGCGGGAGCCGTATCAACCGCCGCTACGCCACCGGCCTGATGTTGATGACCGCGTTCGCCGCCTCCATCGGCGGACTCGCCACGCCCATCGGCACGCCGCCCAACGTCATCGGCCTCGGCTTCATACGCCAACTCGTCGGCGTCGAGTTTCCCTTCTTCAAGTGGGCGATGATCGGCGTGCCGGTCGTCGTCATCCTCTTTCTCTATCTCAGTTTTTACCTGAACTGGTTGTGCCCGGCGGGCGTCGGAGAGATCGAGGGCAGCCGCGAGATGTTGCAACGCGAGCGGGCGCGTCTAGGCGCGTGGACGCGCGGGCAGAAATCAACCCTCGTCGCTTTTCTCGCCACGGTCGCGCTCTGGATCGTGCCCGGCATCATCGCGCTCGCGGCGGGCGACCGCAGCGCGATCTATCAAGCGGTGAACCGGCGCGTGCCGGAAGCGGTGGCGGCGGTGGCCGGTGCGATGCTGTTGTTTCTGTTGCCGGGCGACCGGCGGGGCGAGCGCGCGATCACGTGGGACGAGGCCGTGAAGATCGACTGGGGCGTGGTGCTGCTCTACGGCGGCGGCTTCGCGCTCGGCGTGCTCTCGTTTCAGACGGGGCTGGCCGAAGCCATCGGCTACGGCCTGACGAAGCATCTGCCCATCACGGGCGGCCTCTCGCTCCTCTTCGCCTCGACGCTCGTCGCCACGCTCACTTCGGAAGCGACCTCGAACACGGCCTCGGCCAACATGGTCGTGCCGGTCGTGATCGCGATTTCGCGCGCCGTCGGGGCAGACCCGCTCGAACCCGCGCTCGGCGCGACGATGGGCGCGAGCCTCGGCTTCATGCTCCCCGTCTCCACGCCCTGCAACGCCATCGTCTACGGTTCGGGCTACATCCCCCTCGCGCGCATGATTCGCTACGGCCTGCTGCTCGACGTGGTCGGCGTCATCGTCATCGTCGTCCTCGTGCGGCTGCTCGTCCCCTTCCTGCGCTGAGGTTTAAAGTTCGCGCGTCGAAGAGAACTATGGAACGAATCGTCTTTCTGGATCGCAACACGCTCAGAGCGGATGTCAGGCCGCCCGCCTTCGCGCACGAGTGGCGCGAGTATGCGGAGACGCGCCCCTCCGAGGTCGTCGAACGCCTCGCGGGGGCGAGCATCGCCGTCGTCAACAAGGTCAAGATAGGGGCAGCCGAACTCGCGCAGTTGCCCGCGCTCCGGTTGATCGCGGTCGCGGCGACGGGCACGGACAATCTAGACCTCAAGAGTTGCCGCGAGCGCGGCGTCAGTGTCTCGAACGTGCGCGGCTACGCGACGCACACGCTGCCCGAACACGTCCTCATGCTCATCCTCGCGCTGCGCCGCAACCTCTTGAGCTACCGGGGCGACTTGCGCGCGGGCGCGTGGCAAGGCGCGGAGCAGTTTTGCCTGCTCACGCATCCGATCCGCGATCTGCACGGCTCGACGCTCGGCATCATCGGCCACGGCGCGCTCGGCCGCGCCGTGGAGCATCTCGCCCGCGCCCTCGGCATGCACACGCTCATCGCCGAGCGCAAAGGCGCGGCCGTGGCGCGGGCGGGGCGCGCGCCCTTCGCCGAAGTCTTGCGGGAGAGCGACATCCTCACGCTGCACACGCCGCTCAACGACGAGACGCGAAACCTCATCGGCGCGGCGGAACTCGCCCGGATGCGACCGACAGCCCTGTTGATTAATTGCGCGCGGGGCGGGGTGGTGGATGAAGCCGCGCTCGTCGAAGCGTTGCGCGCGGGCGTGATCGCGGGCGCGGGCGTAGATGTCTTGAGCGGCGAGCCGCCGCGCGAAGGCAACGCGCTGCTCGAACCCGACTTGCCGAACCTCATCGTCACGCCTCACGTCGCGTGGGCGAGCCTTCAGGCCATGCAGTCGCTCGCCGACCAACTCATAGACAACATCGAGGCGTTCGTCAGAGGCGAAGGAAGGAATTTAGTAAGTGACAGGTGACGGGTGACAAGTGACAGGTGACAAGTGACAGGTGACGGGTGACAGGTGACAAGTTAAATCAGAAACCTTTTCTTTAACTTGTCGCCTGTCACCCGTCACCTGTCACTATTGCTCGTCGTGGTGCTCGGCGGTGTAGAGACGGAGGATTTCCTGTCCCTGACGTGAGCGGGGGTCGAT
>DASQNL010000363.1:0-5261 GCA_035644995.1 Pyrinomonadaceae bacterium
AACCGCGACCGACAGTTGCGCGGGCGACCTCGACTCGGCGGTACAGGTCTCCGGCGCGGTTGACGCCGACACGGTCGGCTCCTATACGCTCACCTACACGGTGCGCGACGCCTCCGGCAACGTCGCCACGGCGCAGCGCACGGTCAACGTAGTGGACACGACCGCCCCGGTCATCACCATCAACGGCGATCAGCCGGCCATCGTGGAGTGTCACACGAGTTATACGGACGCGGGCGCGACGGCCTACGACGCCTGCGGCGGCAGCGTTCCCGTCAGCGTTTCGGGCAGCGTGGACGTGAACACGCCGGGCGCGTACACGATCACCTACACGGCCACCGACGGCGCGAACAGCCGCACGGCGACCCGCACGGTCAACGTGGTGGACACGATTGCTCCGGTCATTTCCTGCCCGGCGGACATCGTCGTCACCCTGCCCGCCAACTCTCCGGCCACGTCCGTGCCGGTGAGTTTCAACCCCACGGCGAGCGATAGTTGCGGCACGGTGGGCGTCGCCACCTCGCACGCCTCCGGCGCGAGCTTCCCCGTCGGCACGACGGTCGTCAACGCCACGGCCACGGATCAGTCGGGCAACACCAGTTCGTGCAGCTTCAACGTGACCGTGCACTACGTGTTCACGGGATTCTTCCCGCCCATCTCCAACCTGCCCGTGCTCAACACGGTCAAAGCGGGGAGCACGATCCCCATTAAGTTCAGCCTCAGCGGTAACAAGGGGCTGAACATTTTCGCCGCCGACTCTCCGGCCTCCGGCGTCGTCGGGTGCAACTCAAGCGACCCGGCGGTTGACATCACGCAGGTCGACGCGCCGAGCGTGAGCAGCTTGAGCTACGATGCCGGAAGCGACCGGTATCATTACAACTGGAAAACGCTGAAGGCGTGGGAGGGAACGTGTCGTCAGTTGGTCGTCATCCTTAACGACGGCACGCAGCATCACGCGAACTTCAAGTTCAAGTAAGAACCGGCGCGATAGTTAAATAAAAAAGGCGGGCGGCGGCTTGGCGGGATGTTTTCCGTTAAGCCGCCGCCCGCCTTTTTTCGTCCCGCGTCGTCTTCCCCGGCGCGCCCCGAATCCCGTCCGCTTCAACGCACAAAAAAAGTGATCCCTCCCGCCGAAACTTTACGCGTTAGTCAACGAAGGGCATTTAAAGCGCGCGCCGGGCGGCCTTTTCGATTCGGCGCAATAAATTATCCGGCAAAAGAAGAGGGGTCTTATGTTTATCCGTCGCAAATTATTCTTCGTCACCTTGGCCTTGAGCCTGTTTACCACCAACGTTTTGGCACAGACCGACGCGCCCGCCGCACAACCGCAGACGCAGAGCGCGCAGGCCGCCACGCCCGCCGCCGTGACCGCCTCGGCCACGGGCGGCGGCGTCCGTTTCGCGGCTCCCGCCGAGACTGCGCAGTTGCGGCTCGAACTCTACGCCGCGAACGGGGAGCGCGTCTTTGATTCCGGCGCGCGGCAGGGCAGCGTTCTCGATTGGCAACCCTCGGACGTGCCGCAGGGCGTGGGCGACGGTTCCTACCTGTGCGTGTTGACGGCCAAAGATTTGCAGGGTCGCGCCAGCCAGCGCATCGGCACGCTCTCGCTGCAAGCGGGGCAAGCGTCCGTGCAGCGTGCGCGCGAGCAGGAATTGTCCGATGTCCAGAGAGCGGCGGCCTCGGCGAGCAGGCGTGAACAGAAAAGCGTCGCGGCGGACAACGGGCTGACGATCTTGCGCGAAGGGAAGCAGCGCGCTTTGACCGTGGCGGCGCACGACGGGCAGGACGGGCGTGTCACCAGCACCACGGGCGGCCTCAGCCTGCGCACCGGCGACATCTACTCCGGCCTCGACCGTGAGCAGATGCGCATCACTCCCGAAGGGCGGGTCGGCATCGGCACGGACAAGCCCGAAGCGACGCTCGACGTGGCGGGCACGATTCGCGCACGCGGCGGCATCCGCTTCGACGACGGCACGGTGTTGACCTCGGCCGCCGGACGCGATGCGCTCCGCATCAACGCCGCCACGGCGGCGAACGGAGACATCTCGACCAGCGCGGCCGCCGGTTCGGGCACGACCGGCAAACTCCCCAAATGGACTGACGGGGCGAATGCCGTTCTCGGCGATTCGGTCATCTCGGAACTCAACGGCAAACTCGGCATCGGCACCAACACTCCGGCCGTCAAACTCGACCTCGTGGAAGAAACCGGCAAGGCGCAGCCCGTGCTCCAATTCAGAGACAGCGCGGCGAACAGCGGTCGCGCGCGGCTTCATGCCGGCACCGAGTCGGGCGTCACCAAGTTGTTCTTTGAATTCTGGAAAGACAATACGCCCAGCCGCGCGGTCGCTTTCGGTATGTCGAACCCCGGCGTCATCACGCTCTCGGACGACTTTATCTTCTCCACCTACAACGGCGCTGCGTGGTCGGAGCGGATGCGGATTCAGAATTCAACCGGCAACCTCGGCATCGGCACGACCAACCCGGCGCAGAAGTTGGAAGTGGTCGGCAACCTCAAGCTGACGGGCGCGAACAACGGCATCATCTTCCCCGACGGCTCGATGATGACCACGGCGAGCGCGGGCGGCGGCAACACGCCCTCCGGGACGAGCATCATCACCGCCATCAACGACCCGGCGACGACCGGCACGATCAACGACACCCGTCTGCCCGCCAACCTCGCCCGCGCGAACGGTGCGAATAGCTGGACGGGGGCGAACATCTTCAACCTCGGCCTGTCCGCCAACAACTCGCTCATCACCAACGTCGGCAACCCCGTCAGCGCGGGCGACGCCGTCAACAAGGTTTACGCGGACTCGAACTTCGTGAAGTTCGTTCCCGGCGCGGAACAACTCTCGGTCGGCGACGCCAACGGCACCGCGCCCATGATCAACCTGCGCGGCGGTTCCACCTGCTGCTCCGGCCCCGGCGGCCACACGCCCGCATGGTTCAAGGTCTTCCAGAACGGCAGCTTCGTCGCCACCGGCAACCTCGGCATCGGCGTCTCCCCGATGCAGGGCAAGGGCTACCGCACTTCGTGGGACTCGTACAAGGGCGCGTTTCGCTCCGGCTACGCCGACAACGAATGGGACGACAACACCGTCGGCTTCTTCTCGTGGGCGGGCGGTTCTAACTCGACCGCCGAGGGTCTCTATGCGTTCGCTTTCGGCGACACCAACTTCGCCCGCAGCACGTCGAGCATCGCCTTCGGCAGCGGCAACGAAGTGAAGGGCGCGGCCGGGTTCTCGGCCGGCGCGGGCAACCGCGTCTGCGACACCTACGGCGTCGCCTTCGGCAACAAGGCGCAGTCCGGCGGCCCGCTCCTCAACGGCAAGTGCAACCCCGACACCTTCATCATCCGTGGCCTCGCCGCAGTCGCCATCGGCTACAACGTGACGGCCGATCAGGATCACACGACGGCCATGGGCAAGTTCGCCTCGAACAACGGCTTCGCCGGCACCTTCATCTGGAGCGACGGCTCGGCACAGCAGTCAGCCGATACTTTCCGCAACACGGCCAACAACGAGTTTGCGGCGCGCGCCACCGGGGGCTTCCGCTTCCGCACCAACCTCGGCGGCACGACGGGCTGCAATCTGCCCGCCGGTTCCGGCGTCTTCAACTGCACTTCGAGCCGCACGACCAAAGAGAACTTCAAACTCACGAGCGGCGAAGACGTGCTCTCGCGGCTGCGCAAAATCCCCGTGAGCACCTGGAACTACACCGCCGAGGGCAGCGCGGTGCGCCACATGGGGCCGATGGCCGAAGACTTCTATCAAGAGTTCGGACTCGGCACGGGCAACACCTCCATCGGCGTCCAAGACCTCGCGGGCGTGAGCCTCGCGGCCGTCAAGGCTCTCGACCAGCGCACCGCCCAACTCCAACAGCGCACCGTCGAAGTCGAGCAACTGCGCAGCGAAGTGCAAACCCTCCGCGCCGCCAACGCCAGCATGGAGCAACGCCTCGCCGCGCTCGAACAGAGCATGCAGCAAGAGCGCACGTCTCAGCCGCGCACGACGACGACGACCGGCGCCGCTCGCCGTCGCCGCTAATTCCCGCGCCGCCGGGCTTCGACCGCGGTTTAACTTACGTCCACACGCGAAGGTGGGGCGAGAGAGAGAGTCGATAACTCTCCTTCTCGCCCCACCTTTCTCTGACCCGAACTCCTACTCCGCGCGGCTTCTACACGGCATCTTCTCGCGCCGCCGCTTCGCCCTTTCTCACCTGCGACTCGCCTTCCTTATCATTGAAGATTTTAATCACCGCGACGGCGGCGTCGTAATCCAGGTTGGTTCTGATGATCTCGCTGCGCCCCTTTTGGCCGGTTTTCAAAGAGGTGTTCTGCCTTTTAACCTGGTACTTGATTGATGGGTCGCCATCAAACTTTGCCTTCTGTCCCGGCATCGCCTGTACGGTGTAAATATACATTGTTGCTCCTAAGCTACAATTCCGGCTGGTTTACCTCATGAATTAACGACCAAACACTAACCCCGCTTCTTTTCCGGCTTGGCCGTAAAACCCCGGCTCTCCGGCACCTTCTTCGCCGGAGTGGAGAAAGGTTGTTCTTGACGTTTATCCGTGCGTTCGGCAATGTCCTTCTGAATTGCTTCTTTCAATCGCTTTTTAGCGCGCTTGTTCATAATGAAGGATTATACAGAAAAACCTTCCGCACGTTCAATGAACTAAAAATCATCGCCCGCCCAAACTCTTCGAGAACACTTATCCTCCCGCCGCCTTCGATCCTTCAACCGCCGATCATTAAATCAACACAGGCGTCTCCCAAAGCGACGATTTCTTTCAGCGAAGAAAAAGAAAGAGGCGACATTTCTGCCGCCTCCAACTCGTTACAACAATTGATGAGCCGAGCAGGACTCGAACCTGCGACCCAGTGGTTAAAAGCCACTTGCTCTACCGACTGAGCTATCGGCCCAAAGTGGAGAGTGCACGTGCGCGCGTGTCCGCGGTTAGGTGCGGATCAACTCGTCGGATGAGTTGCGTTGAAGGCTGATTCTTGCAACGGCCACGCGTGGGAATCATTTTACATACGTTGTTGGTGGCGGGCAAGCCTGTCGCCCGTTATTGTGTTTTGAGCCACGCATCGAGGGCGGAGCCGGGGTTGAGAATCGTCTGGTCGCGCTCGGGGCCGGTGGAGACGAGGCCGATTTCGACATCCATCGCGCGCGAGAGGTATTCGACATAGGCGCGCGCGTTCGGGGGCAACTTGTCCATCTCTGTAATGCCCTCGGTCGAAGTGTTCCAACCGGGGAGCG
>DASQNL010000364.1:0-3441 GCA_035644995.1 Pyrinomonadaceae bacterium
AACCGCGACAGGAGATCATTCATGAATCCTCTCAGCTTACGCGCCGGCCTCTCACGCACCGACCTCTTACGTGCGAGCCTGTCACACGCCAGCCGCTCTCGAATTTGTTACTTCCTGTTTGCCCTGACGCTTTTCCAACTCGCGGCGACGCACCCCGCCGCATCCTGCGTCGCGCAAGACCTCGACGACGTGAGCATCGGCGGGCGCATCGCCGACGAGACGGGTGCGGCTATCGTGGGCGCGAAGGTGACGGTCGTGCTCGACGCGACGAACGCCGAACGCTCGACCGTCTCGGACGGCGAGGGTCGGTACCGTTTAGTCGAACTCGCGCCGGGGACGTACACGGTGCGCGCCTCATACGCCGGCTTCGCCGTAGAGGAGCGCGCGCGGGTGGAGGCGTTGGCGGGTCAGGCGTTACGGCTCGACTTCACCTTGCGACCGGCGGGCGTCGTCGCAGAGCAAATCGTGACGGGCGAAGCGCCGCGTGAAGTTGTTGACACGACGCGCACGGTGGTCGGCGGCACGCTCACGCGCGCCGAACTTGAGACGCTGCCCATCGTGACGCGCGCGCCGCTCGATCTTATCTTCACGCTCGGCGGCGTGACGGAAGAACCGCTCTCCGTGCGCGACGTGGCCGAAGACCGCAACCGCACGAACGCGCGCACGCCCGAAGAGGCGGGCACGTTCGCGCTCTCCGGCGGCGCGGCCTATTCCAACAACATCACCATCGACGGACTCGACAACAACGACGACCGCGCCGCGCGCGAACGCTTCCAACCGTCGCTCGAAGCGATTGAAGAAGTGCAGGTCATCACCAATCAATTTTCCGCAGAGTACGGGCGAGCCTCCGGCGGCAGGGTCAACTTGCGCACGCGCGGCGGCGCACGAGTTTTTCACGGGCGCGCCTTCTACTTCTTCCGCGACGAATCGCTGAATGCCAATAGCTGGACTAACAACGCGCGCGGCCTCAAGCGTCTCCCCCTGCAAGAACACAACCCGGGCTACACGCTCGGCGGCGCGCTCAGGTTGCCCGCACGCGCAAAGAGCGGCGAGACGAGTCGCACGCCGCGCCACTTCTTCTTCGTCGCAGACGAGTTTCAGACAGTTCTCGATTCGACCGTCATAGACACGCTCGTTCCCGTCGCGGCGAACCCGCGTTTCCCGCTGCCCGCGCCGACCACGCTCGCGTCTCGCCGCGCGGAAGCCGCGCCCGACGATGCCGCTTACCAACCCGCCGAACTCGCGCCTTTCGTCGCGCACGTGAGCACGCCGCTTCGCGCGCGCAACTTCACCGCGCGCACCGATCACAACTTTTCCGAACTCCACAACGGCACGCTTCTCTACCAGCGCGGGCGCAGCCGAAACCTCAGGCAGTTCGGCGGCGGCTCGCGTCTCGCCGACGCGCTGCAAGGCCGCACGCGCCATTCCGACGCGCTCTCCTACACGGACAACTACGTCCGCTCGCCGCGCGTCGTCAATCAACTGCGTGCGCAAATCTCGCGCCTGACTCCGGCGCTCGGCACGGGTGCGAGCAAGCGTGCGCGCCCCGTCGTCCTCATCTCGATTGACGACGCGCTCGCAACCGACGACGCACAGGATCGTTCGGGCACGCTCGTCGCCGGTTCGTCGAACGCGGGCGCGAGCGACCGGCGCGAAACGCGCGTCCAGGTTCAAGACACGCTCACCGTCCTGAGCGGCGCGCACGCGTTCAAGTTCGGCGCGGACGTGCAACGCATCCGCTCAACCTTTATCGATCTCTCGGACGCAAGCGGCACGTTCGACTTCGCGAGCGCCGCGGAGTTTCTCGCGAACGCGCCGCGCCGTTTTCGTCAACGCTTCAACAACGAGTCGGAACAGAAAAATTTTTACGCGGGCGTCTTCGCCCAGGGCCAATGGCACGCCCGCCCGAACTTCACACTCACCTACGGCCTGCGCTACGAGACGGAGACGATCTTGAAAGATCGAAACAACTTCGCCCCGCGCCTCGCGCTCGCATATGATCCGTTTCGCACGGGCAAGACCGTCATACGCCTCGGCGCGGGTCTCTTCTACAACCGCGTCCTGCTCCGCACCGTTGACGATTTCACGCTCGGCGCTCGACGCATCTTCTTCGACACCGATGCGATCAGCGATCCGTTGACCGGCAAGTTGCTGACCGACACGGAGCGGCGCGCCTTCATCGCCGCCAACCTCACTTTCCCCGACGCGCTCAAAGCCGATTCGCCCCTCGTCAAACAATTCGGCACGATTGAAACGAACTTCACGCGCCGCCTCGACCCACATTTACGCATCCCCGAAAGCTATCAAACGAACGTCGGCTTCGAGCGCGAAATCGCGCGCGGCTTCGTCGTCGAAGCGAATTACACTTTTAATCGCGGTATTCATCTCTGGCGCGAGTTCAATGCGAACGCGCCGCGCCTGCCGCGCGGCCACAAGGATTTCGCCGCCTACCTGCTCGCGCGCGATTTCCCGAACCTACGCAACGCGTCGGGCGTGCGCCCGCTCTACAACACGCAAACGGCGGGCGAACTCGTGCGCTTCACCCTCGCTCCGAACGGCGCGCCGAACCCTGATGCGGTCGGGCGCGTCTTTGAATTCGGCGTCCCCGTCACCGTCTTCAACCTCAACACTTTCAGTTCGGGCGCGGCACTCAACGCCGCGCTCGCCGCCATCAACGACTTGCGCCCGAACCCTTCGCGCGGCCAGATCGAACAACTCGCTTCCATCGGCAACAGCTTCTATCACGGCCTCAAGGTCGAAGCACGCCGCCGCTTCAACGGGCGCGAGAACAATTTCAAACTCGCGCTGCGCGCCGCCTACACCCTCTCGCGCCTCACGGACGACGGCGTCGTCAACACTTCGAGCGCGCTCAACGTCGGCGACTTTCGCGCCGAGCGTGCGCCCGGCCTGCTCGACCGCCGCCACCGCTTCGTCCTCTCCGGCACGCTCGACGCGCCGCCGAAACTCGGAGCCTTGCGCTTCTCCACGATCCTGCGCGTTGCGACGGGCGCGCCCTTCAACCTCTCGCTCGGCGGCGCGGACCGCAACCTCGACGACGTGGGCAACGACCGCCCCGTCTTCGACGGCGACCTACGCCTCATACGCTCGCGCCGCCCCGGCGAACCCCTCGATCCGCAACTCGCGGGCGCGTTCTCGCTTCCCCTGATCGGGCGCACCGGCAACCTCCCGCGCAACGCCGGACGCGGCCCCGCCCTCTTCACCTTCGACATCAACATCACGCGCGAGTTTCGTTTCTCAAAACGCCTGCGACTTCGTCCCGCCGTCGAGATAGACAACCCGCTCAACAAGACCGTCTATACCTTCGGCGCGGAGTTTATAAACTTCAGCGCGCTCCGACCGACGGCCACCGCCGAACAACGGCGCGCGTTCCTCAACTCCTTCCTCGTGCCCACGCACACCTTGCGCCCGCGCAGCATGAGG
>DASQNL010000365.1:0-1784 GCA_035644995.1 Pyrinomonadaceae bacterium
CACCTCCGGCCACTTGGAAGAAACTTTCGCCGCCGCTCCGCCGCCCGCGCCCTCCGGCGCACCCGTCACCACGCCGAGCGCGATGAACTCCGAGTTCGCGCGCAGAATATCGCCTGAGATGAATTTGATCATTTCGTCTTAAACATCAAAATTAAAGAGAGACTTATAACGCCCGAATTCAACCGCGCCGAGCGAACAGCCCGTAACCTAACCGCCCGAGCGCAACGATGAAAGAAATGCTGCCCGAGCGGCGGCTGGAATGGGTTGTTCGGCGGCGCGCCCGCGCGAGCCTCCGGCCTGTGACCGGCTACTGGTAAAGCTTGCCGTTGTGCTCGATCCAGCCCGCGGGGTGACGTTTGTTCGGGTCGCGGTGTGTCCAGTGAATCACGCCGCCTTTGGCGTTCCATTCATACTCGCCGCTGAACGATACCACGTTGCCTTTGCGAAGTCCGACAACTCTCGGCGCCAGATCAATGTTGTGCGAGACGAGCACCGTCTGACCCGAGGCGAGCGTCACGATGAAGCGCTGATGCCGACTTCCGTCATTGTCGTCCGACAGCACCCTTTGAACGACACCATGCCCCTCCACCTGAACGTTGCTCTTACGCTGCTCGAAGGCGCGCGCAAGTGCTTCATCGCCACCCGAGAATGCCGGGGGCGACCTGCGGGGCTTACGAACACGGGATTTCTGTGTGGCTTCAACCCTGAAACTATACGAATCAACGTGTAGAGGGGCGCTCAAAAGAAGACTGAGGCCGAAGATAAGCGAGATGAGTTTAGGCGTATTTGACATCAATCATTGCCCTCCGGGTTAGCCGCCGCACTACTATTGTGCCGCGCGCAGGCGGCGCGCGGCGAGTTTGAGAACTTCCTGAACTTGCGCGTCCCAGTAAGGCCACGTGTGCGCGCCGGGGAGCTGGCGATATTCGTGGGGGATTTTGCGTTTGAGGAGGAGTTCGGAGAGCGCGCGGTTGGAGCCTATGAGAAAATCTTCGGTGCCGCAGTCGAAGTAGATGAAGGGGAGCGCGTTGAAGCGTTCGGGCGGCAGGTTGGCGAAGAGTTTGAAGAGATCATTTGCGGCGCGCGTGGGGCTGTCCATCGAGCCGTAGGTGCGCGCGATGGAGGGTTTGACGAAGGCGAGCAGTTTCGGATCGCCTGCATCCCAGGAGGCCGCGTCGAACGCGCCGCTCAGCGAGGCGGCGAGCGCAAAGCGTTCGGGGTGTTTGACGCCGAACTTCAGAGCACCGTAGCCGCCCATCGAAAGCCCCGCGACGGCGCGCGCATCGCGCGCGGGCAGCGTGCGAAATCTGCGCTCAACGTCGGGGATCAACTCTTCAAGAATATAAGTCTCGAACTTCTCGTCCGGCGCGGTCGCGCTGTCCGTGTACCAGCCGTTCTGGCCTTCGGGCGTGACGATGATGAGACGATACGCGGCGGCGTGCTCCACGAGGCGCGTGCGAGCGACCCAATCGTTGGCACTACCCGCGAGTCCGTGCAGCAGGTAAACGACCGGATACTTCGTGGCGCGCGTTTGCGGCGCGTCGTAGAGCGGCGGCAAGACGACGTTGTAAGGCAGCGCCTTGCCGACGAGTTTGCTCTCGAACCGGACGGCCTCGACGCGCGCTGCCGTGCCGGCGGTTTGCGCCTGACACGACGAAACGAGGACGAACAGCGCGAAGAAGTGAAAGGCGAATCGCGCGCGCGGGAGACCGCGGCGCACACGGCTCGCTACTATTCCCGCGCGCACTATTTCCAGACCCCCACCGTCTTGAGAAATTCTTCGA
>DASQNL010000366.1:0-11027 GCA_035644995.1 Pyrinomonadaceae bacterium
GAATCGCCCGCGCGTCCCGGCCGGGCGTGCACGCTGAGAGACTGAAAAATCTGCACCAATCCCATCACGATCAAAAACAATCCGGACAGCTTCCGTGCGTCCATCTGCGGTCTCCTCAATCCGGCGAACTTGTCATGCTCCTCACTTTAGACGCCGCACACGTTTAAATGTTCCCGGTTCCGCGCCGCGAACAACCGCGCGCCGGCAACGTCTATACGGGCGCGTCGCCGCGACGGCAAAGGCTTCGCCGTCACCCTTCTTTCAAGTCTGCGATGACGATCTCGGAAGTCAGTGTCTTATGGAGGGGACACTTGTGCGCGATCTCCTGCAAGCGCACGCGCTGTTCTTCGCTGAGGAGCGCGCCTTCGATGTGGACGGAGCGTTCGATGCGATGGACGAAGCCGTCGGGTTCGGTCTCGCACCCGGCACAGTCCGCGGCGTGGACGCGCCGCTGGCTGAGGCTGACGACGACGCGTTCGAGCGGCCAATTCTTGCGCCGCGCGTAGAGCGTGAGCGTCATGGAGATGCAACTGCCGAGCGCGGCGAGCAGCAGCGTGTAAGGGTCTGCGCCCGCGCCGTCGCCGCCGATACTGACGGGTTCGTCCGTGATGAAACTCTGCGCGCCGTCGCCGTAGCGCACTTCGTTTTGCAGGTTCGCGCGAGAAGTGACGGTTACGTCTGCCATAGTTTTATCTCCTGCGGAGTTTGGGAAAGCCGCGCATGAAAGTCCGTCTTCGATCCTGTTCCTACGGTCGGTTCGGCATCATATCAAATGTGCGGAAAAGGCGGACGCTCGAATGTAGTGGCTTGCAGAGGCGCGCGGCGTGCGGCTACACTCCACAGCGTTCCACTACACAGAAAACCGCGACGACTAAAGCGTCGCCACATGAGCGAGAGGATCGAGGATGAAGATTCACGAGTATCAAGGCAAAGAGTTGTTGCGGAAGTTCGGCGTGCCCGTTCCGCGCGGCATCGTGGCGCACACGCCCGAAGAGGCTTTCGCGGCGGCCACGGAACTGGGAACGGACGTGGTGGTCGTCAAGGCGCAGATTCACGCGGGCGGGCGCGGCAAGGGCGGCGGCGTCAAACTCGCCAAGTCGCCGGAAGAGGCGCGCGAGGTGGCGAGCCAAATTCTCGGCATGAACCTCGTCACGCACCAGACGGGGCCGGAGGGGCGCGAGGTGCGCGTGGTGCTCATCGAAGAGGGCTTGCCGATTGACAGGGAATTTTATCTCGGCATCGTGCTGGATCGCGCCACGGGGCGTCCGGTTTTCATGGCCTCGTCGGCGGGCGGCATGGACATCGAGGAGGTGGCCGCGCACACGCCCGAAAAGATTCTCAAGGAGACGATTGACCCGGCCGTCGGCTTCCGCCCCTATCAGGCGCGCAAGCTGGCCTTCGGCCTCGGCCTGCCCGCCGACCTCGTCAACGAGGCCGCGAAGTTCATGCAGACGCTCTACACGGCCTACGAGCAGATGGACGCGTCGCTGCTGGAGATCAACCCGTTCTTGCTGACGAAAGACAAACGCCTCATCGCGCTCGACGCCAAGGTCACCTTCGACGACAACGCCATGTTTCGTCATAAGGACTTCGCGTCCTTGCGCGACCTCAACGAGGAGGAGCCGCTGGAGATCGAAGCCTCGAAGTTCGACCTCAACTACATCAAGCTCGACGGCAACATCGCCTGCATGGTCAACGGCGCGGGGCTGGCGATGGCGACGATGGACATCATCAAATTGGCGGGCGGCGAACCGGCCAACTTTCTGGACGTGGGCGGCGGCGCATCGCAGGAACGCGTCGAGGCGGCCTTCAAGATTCTGCTCGCCGACGAGAACGTCGAGGCCGTGCTCATCAACATCTTCGGCGGCATCGTGCGCTGCGACATGGTGGCGCGCGGCGTGGTCGGCGCGGCGAAGAACCTGGGCCTGAGTTTGCCCGTCGTCGTCCGGCTCGAAGGCACGAACGTCGAGGAAGGCCAGCGCGTTATCCGCGAATCCGGCCTCAACTTCACCGTCGCCAAAGGCATGCAGGACGCCGCCGAGAAAGTCGTCGGGCTGGCAAAACAACAGGCAGCTTGAGGAAGCAGGGGAAAGGGTAAAGGGGAAGGGGCAAAGGTTAATAAGGAAAGACGCGCCCTCCCGGTTTTTGATTTACCCTTACCCTTTCCCCCTTACCCTTTCACCGGTCTTTATGAATCGTTGGCTCAACATCCTCGTCCTCATCAGTCGCTTCGGGTTGGCGGCGATGTGGTTGTTCGCGGCGGGAGCGAAGCTCTACACGTTGGAGGAGTTCACTTTTAACCTGACGAACCTCGTGCGGGAGAGTTTGGCGTCGCCCTTGGCGATCTCGGTCATCGCGGCTGAACTGCTCGCCGCCGTCCTGCTCTGCGTCCCGCGCACGGCGCGACTCGGCGCGGCGTTGACGGCGGCGATGCTCACCGGCTTCGCGCTCTACGGTCTCTACTACGTTTACGTGGCGCAGGGCGAACCGCTCGAATGCGGCTGCTTCGGCGGCATCATCGGCAGCCAACTCGGAGTTAAGACCGCGCTCCGAAATCTGTTATTGCTCGTGCCCGCCGCGCTCGTCTTCTTCGGCACGCCGCGCCTGCGCGGCGCATCGACTGACCGGCCTGGGGCATCCGCCGTGTGAGGGTCGCGCGGGCGTCGGGGTAGAGGGTGAGAATGAGACTGAGATATTTAACTTTGTGCGTCGTCGTGTTGCTCGCGTGCGGGGCGCAAGCGAAAGTGCGTGCGCGAAAAACCGTCCGGCTCAACCAGAACTTTGTCTTGCGGGTCGGGCAAGAAGTGTCGGTCGCGGGGCAAAACCTGAACGTTAAACTCGTGTCCGTGCCCGAAGACTCGCGCTGCCCGAAGGGGGTTAACTGCATCTGGGCGGGGAACGCGCGCGTCATGTTGCAGGTCAGCCCGGCCAAAGGCCGTCCGGCTAAGCTCGAACTCAATACCAACGCGAGGGAAGCCGCGGACGGGGCGGGGGGCGGCTTCGGCCAATACCTGTTCAAACTCGTCGAGGTCGCCCCGTACCCGGTCGAGGGGCAAACCATCGGGGCGAGTAGTTACACGGTGACTCTCGTCGTCTCGAAAAAATAGACCGGCTGCCGAAGTAACCGGCCGGACACACCCGAACGAATTTCCCGCACTATCCTGGAGCGCACATGGCGACACTTTCTTTCTGGGGCGGAGTCGGCACCGTGACCGGCTCGAAGTATTTGATCGAAGGCCGGCGCGGGCGCGTGCTGATCGATTGCGGTCTCTTTCAGGGCTACAAAGAACTGCGGGAGCGCAATTGGCAAGACCCGCCCTTCGACCCCGCCGGGCTTGACGCCGTGCTTATCACGCACGCTCACATAGACCACACGGGCTATCTGCCGCGTCTCGTCGCGCTCGGCTTCAAAGGGGCGGTCTACTGTTCGCGCGGCACGGCGGAACTCCTCAAGATCATGCTCCCCGATTCGGCGCGCATTCAGGAAGAGGACGCTTCGTATCGCAATCGTCACAAACTCACGCGCCACGCGCCCGCCCTCCCGCTCTACACCGAAGAGGACGCGCGCGCAACGCTCGAACTCATGAAACCGCTGCCGAACACGGGCGAGTCGGCCGAGGTCGCGCCGGGCATCCGCGCGGGCTTTCGGATCGCGGGTCACATCCTCGGCGCGAGTCTCGTGCTCGTGGAGATCGAAGGGGCGGGCGCGGACGGCAAAGGCCGCAGCGTCCTCTTCTCCGGCGACCTCGGCCACTACGATCAGGTCATCATACGAGACCCGGATAAACCGCCCGCCTGCGACTACATGCTCGTCGAATCAACTTACGGCGACCGCCTGCACGACCCCGAAGACCCGAAGGTCGCGCTCGCGCGCATCATCAACGAGACGCACGCGCGCGGCGGCGTCGTCCTCATCCCGGCCTTCGCCATCGGGCGCACGCAGGAGTTGATCTATCTCATCCGCGAACTCGAAGACGAGAAGCGCATTCCAATCCTCCCCGTCCGCGTCGATTCGCCGATGGCCGCCGCGGCGACGCAGGTCTACAGCCGCCGCACCGAGGAGCAGGACGAAGAGTACGCGAGCGTGCTGGCGCGCCCGCAGCACCCTCTGCGCACGCACTCGATGGTGACGGCTTCTTCGCGCGACGAGTCGAAACGTTTGAACGAAGAAAGAGGCACGCGCATCATCATCTCGGCGTCGGGCATGATGACGGCCGGGCGCGTTCTGCACCACGCGCAGCGTATCCTGCCCGACGAAAAATCGACGCTCATCTTCGTCGGCTATCAGGCGGCGGGCACGACCGGCCGGAAGATTCAGGACGGCGCGCGCGAAGTCAGCATCTTCAAAAACATGATCCCCGTGCGCTGCCGCCAGGAACGTATCGGCGGTTTCTCCGCCCACGCCGACTACGCGGAGGTCTTGCGTTGGCTCGAAGGCATGCCCTCGGCCCCGCGCCGCTCCTTCACCACCCACGGCGAACCGGAGGCGGCCGCCGCGATGGCCGGACACATCCGCGAGAGATTCGGTTGGCGGGTGGACGCGCCGGAGTACGGCGAGCATGTGGAACTCGAATAGCGGGGCGGTAATTCTTATTCACGCGGACGCCGTGTTATACTGCGCGGTCATTCCGAGTTAACTAAATAACACCTTGAGGAGCAGACACCTTTGAGCGTTCTGGTTGATAAAAACACGCGCCTCGTCGTGCAAGGCATCACGGGCAAAGAGGGCAGTTTCCACACGAAGCAGATGGTGGAATACGGCACGCAGGTCGTCGGCGGCGTGACGCCCGGCAAGGGCGGAACGACGCACGAGGGCATCCCCGTCTTCAACACCGTCGCGGAGGCCGTTGCGGAGGCGGGCGCGAACGTCTCGATCATCTACGTGCCGCCGCCCTTCGCGGCCGACGCCATCCTCGAAGCCGCCGACGCCGGAATGCCGCTCGTCGTCTGCATCACCGAGGGCATCCCCGCCATCGACATGGTGCGGGTGAAGCGTTTTCTGGAAGGCAAGGGCACGCGCCTCATCGGGCCGAACTGCCCCGGCATCATCTCGCCGGGCAAATGCAAGATCGGCATCATGCCCGGCCACATTCACAAGGAAGGACACATCGGCGTCGTCTCGCGTTCGGGGACGTTGACGTATGAGGCCGTCGGGCAGTTGACCGCGCTCGGCCTCGGCCAATCGACCGCCATCGGCATCGGCGGCGACCCCGTCGTCGGCACCACGCATACGGACGCGCTCGCGCTCTTTCAAGCCGACCCCGATACGCAAGGCATCGTGATGATCGGCGAGATCGGCGGCACGGCCGAAGAGGAGGCCGCCGCCTACGCCAGAGAGCACGTGACGAAGCCCATCGTCGCCTTTATCGCCGGGCAGACCGCCCCGCCGGGACGCCGCATGGGACACGCCGGCGCGATCATCGCGGGCGGCAAGGGCACGGCCGCCGAGAAGATGTCCGCGCTCGAAGCCGCCGGCATCCGCGTCGTCCACTCGCCCGCCGACATCGGCACGGCCATGCGCGACGCGCTCGGCGCACAGGCTACCGCCTGACGGAGAGATGACGCGATGGCTGAGGAAGACAGATTAACGAGAGCCGAAGAGATTATCGCAAATCTCGCTGTCGTCGCACGCGAGTCGAACCGGCGTTTAGACGTTCTGGTCGAGTTGGTACGCAGCCACGATGAACGTCTGGACAGCCTTGTCGAGCTGGTACGCAGCCACGATGAACGTCTGGACAGCCTTGTCGAGTTGGCGCGCAGCCACGACGAGCGGATAAACAGCCTTGTCGGATTAGCGCGCAGCCGTGATGAACGTCTGGATAGTCTCGTTGGATTGGTGCGCAGCCATGATGAGCGTTTAGGCATTCTGGTCGAGTTGGTGCGCAGCCACGACGAGCGGATGGACGGGCTGGAAGAGGCGCAGGAAAACTCGGAGCGCAAGATCGCCGCGCTCGCCGACGCTCAAATTCGGACTGAGGAAGCGATGGCTAATCTGGCGGTCAAGATGGCCGAACTGGCGGCGCAGCAAGCGCATACGGAGCAACGTCTGGATGCGCTGATTGACATCGTGCGCGAGTCGCGCGGGGGCAAGCCGCCGCAAGCGAGTTGATTGAAAACTGAGAAAGGTATCTTTTAGAGAACATGTCGGAACAAATCGGAAATCTTACTTTCGGAATCATCAAGCCCGATGCGGTGCGCAACGGGCGCGCGGGCAGTATCATCCAGCGGATCACGGACAGCGGTTTCAAACTGCGCGGCATGAAGTTGATCCACATGACGCTCAAAGAGGCCGAAGGGTTTTACGCCGTCCACTCGGAGCGGCCGTTCTTCGGCGAGTTGACGGAGTTCATGTCGAGCGCGCCGTGCATTGTGCTGGCGTTGGAGAAGGCGGGCGCGGTCAAAGCCTGGCGCGACCTGATGGGCGCGACCGACCCGGCGAAGGCCGACGAGGGAACGCTCCGCAAAGATTTCGCCACCTCCATCGGCGAAAACGCCGTCCACGGCTCCGACTCCGAAGAGAACGCCCGCATCGAGATCGGCTACTTCTTCAGTCAACTGGAATTGATCTAAAGCGGAAGACAGAAGTCAGAAGACAGGAGTCAGAATCAATTTCCTCCCACGCGAGAATCAGTTACATTCTGACTTCTGTTTTCTGACTCCTGTCTTCTGATTCTTGTTTTCTCCGAGAGGCTTTTATGTCCATCATCAGCGATGTCATCGAAAATACGAAGGCGATCATCAAGGGGATGAGCGTGACCTTCTCTTACATCCCGAAAGAGAAGTGGACGGTGCAATACCCGGACGAGCCGGTGACGATGCAGCCGCGCTATCGCGGCCAACACCTGCTGCACGTGGATGAACTGGGGCGCGAGAAGTGCGTGGCCTGTTTCTTGTGCGCGGCGGCGTGCCCGTCCGATTGCATCTACATCATCGCGGCCGACGACCCGCGCGCGCCGGAGGAGCGCACCGGCGTGGACGAGCGTTTCGCCGAGGTCTACAACATTGATTACGGCCGGTGCATCTTCTGCGGCTACTGCGTCGAAGCGTGCCCGAAGGACGCCATCACGCACGGCTACAACTTCGAACTCTCCGTCTACAATCGCGCCGATCTGTTGAAGACCAAAGACGATTTGCTCATCACGAAGCAGAAACAATCGCCCAACTACCGCGTGGCCTTCGCCGACGAAGACGTGGACTCGGAATATAAAGAGGTTTGACGAAGGAATTTCCCGCCCTAGACTTGAACTCGAAAGCCGTCGCGTGTTATTTGCACGCGACGGCTTTCGATTGGTCAGTGGTCAGTTGTCAGTAGTCAGTTGCATGTGGCGATCACACGAGTTGCTGAAGATCGGATTGAACAACTGACCACGGACGACTGACCACGGACGACTGACCACTGACCACGGACAACTGACCACTGACAACATAGCGACGCATGAACCACAGTTTGATCGAGACACGAGAAGTTTCAAGGCATTACCGGATGGGCGCGACGACGGTCGTGGCGTTGGATCGCGTGTCGGTCACGGTCGGGGAAGGCGAGTTTGTGGCGTTGCTCGGCACGTCGGGTTCCGGCAAGTCAACGTTGCTGAATTTGATCGGCGGGCTGGATCAGCCGAGCGGGGGCGAGGTGGTCTTTGACGGCCGTTCGCTCGCGCCGTTCACGAAGCGCGAGATGGCGCTTTACCGGCGGCGCTCGGTCGGGATGATCTTTCAGAATTTCAACCTCATCACGACGATGACCGCCGCCGAAAACGTGGAACTCGCGCTCGCCTTCGGCGGCCTCGCCGGGCGGGAAAGAGAGGCGCGCGCCCGCGAATTGTTGGAGCGCGTCGGACTCGGCGAGCGCGCCGCGCATCGCCCTTCCGAATTATCGGGCGGCGAACAGCAGCGCGTCGCCATCGCCCGCGCGCTCGCCAACCGCCCGCGCGTGCTCCTCGCCGACGAACCGACCGGCAACCTCGATTCGACCCGCGCCCGCGAACTCCTCTCGCTCCTCGGAGAGATGGTCGCCGACGACCGGCTGACCGTCCTCATGGTCACCCACGACCGCGACCTCGCCGCGCAGTTCGCCGGCCGCACCATTCAGATGAAAGACGGAAGAATAGAAGGGATGAGGGCGGAGGGATGAAGGATGAATAATTTAAGAATTGATCCATTGACTCATTGATTCATTTCTTCATTGAATCAATGAACCGATGAATCAATTACTCAATTCTTCCCCATCCCTCATCCCTCCGCCCTCATCCCTTTCAAACCGGAGGTTTGAATCATGGCCGATGCTTCTCAGGTGATGACAATCGAGGCACTGCGTTCGGTGCCGCTGTTCGCGTCGCTGGACGACCGGGCGGCGCGGACGCTGCGCGAACTGATGTCCGTGCGCGAGGTGCCGGCCGGGACGCTGCTGTTCAAGCTGGGCGACCCCGGCGACGCCATGTACTTGATCGAAGGCGGGCAGGTGCACATCTACCTCCACGACGGCGAAGGCGAAAAACTAACGCTCGCCGAACTCGGCGACGGCGACTTCTTCGGCGAGATGGCGATCATCGACGGCAAGCCGCGTTCGGCCAACGCCGCCGTCGTCGAGCGCGCCTGTCTCGCCGTGCTCGCGCGCGAAGATTTCCTGCTGTTCGTGCGCGACAATCCGGAGGTGGCGTTGGAGATGGTCAGCGCGATCTCCGAACGCCTGCGGCGCACCGACGAACTGTTGAGCCAGCGCGTCTCGCGCAACGTCAACGAGGAAGACGAGGCGCGCCTGACGTGGGCTGATCACGTGGCCGACTCGCTCGCCGCGTTCGGCGGCAGTTGGAGGTTTATCACCTACTCGTCAATCTTTCTGATCGGCTGGATTCTGCTGAACACGTGGATCAATTCGGGGTTCGATCCGTTCCCCTACGAGTTGCTCGGCCTCCTGCTCGGCATCGTCGCGGGCGTGCAGGCTCCGATCATCATGATGTCGCAGAAGCGTCAGGCCGAAAAGGAACGCTTGCGCGCCGACCTCGATTTTCAGATCAACTTGAAGAACGAACTCGCCATCTCGGAAGTCTTGCGCCGCCTCGACGTGCTCGAAACCGAACGCCTGCCGCACCTCTTCGCCGAGCAACAAACAGTGATAATGAACTTGACGGGGCGACCGCGCGCGAACGACGACGGGCAGCTTCCGGGGGCTTGAACGGCGGCCTCCGCAAGCGACGCGAAAGCGGCGTAGCGGATTTTGGAGTTTGACGCGAAGCGTCGTATCTTGGTCGGGCAATAGTCGTCTCTCAAATTTCAGCCGGCGAATTTTAAGTTTCCGGGGCGGGTGCGGCGAGTTCGATCCCGCGTTTGAGTTTATACACGCATGATCAAAGCCATTCTGTTGGACTTCAACGGCATCGTCATCGACGACGAGCCGCTGCAACTCAAGGCCGCGCAGGCCGCGCTCAAGGCGGAGGGCATCACGCTCACCGAAGAGGATTATTACGACTCGCTCGGCATGGACGACGTGACGTTTTTTCGCGCCGCCGCCGCCCGCGCCGGGCGCGAGTTGGCTGACGAAGATTTCAACCGCGTGCTCGCGGAATGGACGAAGCTGCACCGGGAATTGCTCGCGGATGAGTTGCCGCTCTTTCCCGGCGTCGTGACGTTCATCAAGTCGCTCGCGCGTCGTTACCCGCTCGCCGTCGTCAGCATGGCGCGGCGCGCGAGCATCGAGTACGTGCTCGAACGCGCGGGGCTGGCGCAGGCTTTCGCGGTGGTGGTGAGCGCGGAGGACGTGAGCGCGTGCAAGCCCGACCCGGCCTGCGTCAATCGCGCGCTCGAAAAGTTGAACGAGGCGAGCAGGGGCGCGGGGCAGCCCGCGCTCGCGCCCGCCGAATGTCTCGTCATCGAAGACGCGCCGCCCGGCATCGAGGCCGCGCGCGCCGCCGGGATGCGCACGCTCGGCGTCACGAACACCGTCGGCGAGGCCGCCCTGCGCGCCGCCGGGGCGGATGTCGTCACCCACAGCCTCGCCGATTGGACGGACGACGCGGTGAGACACGTCTTTAACAGGGATGAGGGATGAGGGATGAGGGATGAATAAGAAAACCATTCAATCTCTTGAAGGCTTTACTTCATCCCTCATCCCTCATCCCTTATCCCTCATCCCTTAGATTATGACTCCTCAAAGTAAATTGTTGATGTTGGAAGCGCGGCGGCGTTTCGCGCGGCTGGTGGCGCAGCCGGAGGCGTCGGTCGAGTTGGCGCACGCGGCTTTGCTGGTGGCGGCGGAGGAGCGGCCGGGGCTGGATGTGGAGCATTATCGCGCGCGGCTCTACGAGTTGGGGTTGGAGGCGCGCGCCGCGATAGCGCGGGCGGGGGACGCGAACCCGGTCGGCGCGCTCAATAAGTTTCTCTTTGAAGAGTTGGGCTTCGCGGGCAATCAGAGCGACTACTACGACCCGCGCAACAGCCTGCTGTCCGACGTGCTCGACCGGCGGACGGGGATTCCCATCACGCTCTCGCTGGTTTACATGGAAGTGGGGCGGCGCGCGGGTCTGCGCGTCGAGGGCATCGGGCTGCCCGGCCATTTCATCGTGCGCGCGACGGGCGCGGACGGCGAGACGACTCTGGTCGATCCGTTCAACGCCAAGATGATCGATGCGGACGACTGCCAGGAGCGGCTCGACACGATCTACGGCGGCCAAGCCCCGCTCACGGACGCGCACCTACAGCCCGTCGGGACGCGCGAAATTCTCGCGCGCCTCTTGCGCAACCTGAAAGGCATTTACGCGCAGGCGGGACTCTACCGCCGCGCCCTCTCCGTTATCGAGCGCATCCTGCTCGTCGCGCCCGGCGCGCTGGAGGAACGGCGCGACCGCGGCGCGCTGCTCGCGCAACTCGGCCGTTACTCCGAAGCCGTCGTTGACGTGCAAGCCTATCTCAAAGGCGCGCCCGACCCGCCCGACGCCGAACGCGTCGCCGAGCAGTTGAAACAGATGCAATTACAACTGGCAAGGCTCAATTAGGTTTCAGGTTTCAGGTTTCAGGTTTCAAGTTTAAGAATG
>DASQNL010000367.1:0-12772 GCA_035644995.1 Pyrinomonadaceae bacterium
TCGGCGCGAAGGCGGATGCCGCGCATGGCCTGTTCGTCGCGCGCGCGCTTGACGGCGGAGAAGCGCACCGTCGGTTCGTTGGAAGGCTGGATGTTGATCGAGCCGTCGAAGGTGTTGATGACGACCCGCGGCGTGCCCGACACGTTGAAGGATTTCGACTCGCGTTCGACGAGGCGATAAGAATACCCGCCGTGCGCGCCCGCGCTGCGCCCGCGCTCGCTTATCACCTGCTCGATCTCGCGCGCGGCGCGCTCCACTTCCCGCTCGATCTGTACCTCGTTGCGCTCCAGCACGCGCTCTGCGCGCTCCGTGCCGCGCCGCGCGCGTTCGGTCGCTTGCACCGCCGCGCGCGCCGTCCGCGTCGCCCGCACTCTCTCACGCTCGGTCATGCGCCGCTCGCGCTCCGTTTCGCGCATGGCCTGTTCGATCTCGCGCTCGACGCTTCTGGCGATCTCTTCCCGCGACGCGCCCGCGTTCGAGACGTGGCGGGCGTCCGCGATGAGGTTCGTCACGCTCGTCGCCGTGCGCCCGTCGGCGGCGCGTTGAATTCTGATCTGGCCGCTCACGCTGTTGAGTTTGAGGCGCGCGCCGCCGCGGCCGAGTTGCCCCGACAGATCGCGGCCGACGTATTCGCCGCGACGGATGGGCAGGCCGAGGTCGTTCGTGATCTGGCCGGAAAGCGTGCTGGCCTTGATGGTGCCGTTGGTGTCGGACGGAATGGTCAGCACGATCTGGCCGCTGACGTTGCCGAGCGAGACGTTGCTCGCGTCGTCCAAACGGTCGAAGGTCGCTTCGAGGGCGCCGCTGATGTTGGACAACTTCGCCTCGCCCGCCAGGTTGCGCGCCGTCAATCGCCCGCTGATGCACGAAGCCGTCACGCCGCCCGTCATGTTTTCGATGTCGAGCCGCCCGCTGATCACTTCGACCGATTCGAGGCGCGCGCCGCGCGGCACGCTCACCGTGTAATCCACGCTCGCCGGGTTGCGGCGGCCATTGCCGCGCTCAGACCGGAACGCCTCTTCCGGGTAGCGCGTCTCGATGTTCACGCTGTCCGCGCTGGCGTCCACCACGATCCGCGCCTCTTCCAGACGCTCGCGCGTCTCGGCGTGTTTGACGGCCTCCACGCGCACCTCCGCGCGATCCCAGGCCGAGATGCGCACCGTGCCGCTGATGTTCTTCAGCGTCACGCGCCCGCGCGGCGAGAGCGGGTAGCTCTGTTGAAACTCCTCGCGCAACGCACCGCGCGCTCCGCTCACCCCACCCGCTTCCTGCGCGAACGCTCCCGCGCTCGCCAGCATCAATGCGCCCACAGCCAACGCCGCGCGCTTCAAGATTCTTCCGCTCATCTTATTCACCTCTTAGTGACAGGTGACAGGTGACAGGTGACAGGTGACAGGATTCAAGACAAAAGTTTTTGCTTTCACCTGTCACCCGTCACCTGTCACCCGTCACCCTTCTTCCTAGCTGCGCGGCGCGAGACGCACGCGACCGTTGACGCCGGTGACGTTGATGGGCGCGCCGCCTGAGCCGATGCGCGCGTTGAAATTGTTGCGGCTGACCGTGCCCTGCACCACCACGTTCGGCATGTCGGCGTTGACCGAGCCGTTGATGCCGGTGACTTTGAGGTCGGCGTTGAGGGCTTCGGAGAAGCGCAGTTCGACCGAGCCGTTGATGCCGCTCACGCGGATGCCGCGCTCGCCGAGTTGCGCGATGGTGACGATGACCGCGCCGTTGATGCCTGAGAGTTCGGAATAGCCGACGGCCTGCGCCACTTCGACCTTGCCGTTGATGCCGCTGATTTTCACGGGGCCGTCAATTTCGCCCACGGTCGTTTTACCGTTGATGCCGCTCGCCGTGAAATCAATCCGGCGCGGCAGGCGCAAGGTGACGCGCTGGCGCACCTGCGGGTTATCGCCGCGCGCATAGCGACGCTCGCTGTCGTTTTCGCCGCGCACGACGAGGCTCGCGCCCGTGTGTTCGATAATCACCTTGCGATGTTCGAGGTCGGCGCGGTTGCGCGCCGAGCGCACGATGTAGACTTCGGCGGCGTTGCCGCTCGTCGTCTCCACGTCAACCGCGCCGTTGATGCCCGAAACCCGCACGGTCGCGCCGGGCGTCAGTTGATAGCTCTGCCGCACCTCGTCTTTTTCGGTGAACTCGCTATCGTCATGCTTGCGGTGGTCGCCCTTATGGCCGTCTTTATGTTTGTCCTTATCTTTGTCCTGCGCGGAGGCGGCGAAGCCGTCGGCGCGGGTCGCATCCAGCGCGGCGAGTTGGCTGCTGATGTGCGGCGCGGTCACAACCGCGACGACGACGAAAAGTAGCGTCTGTATCCATCCGAATTTCTTCATGATTCTTCTCCTGTGAGCGGCAAAATTAATTCCAAATTTCTCCACGGCGACGGGCGCACACCTACCCCCCGGCGGAAACTCGCTGCCTCCGCCAATCATTTGCTCCTGCTTGTACGGGAAACTTTTTACCGGGCGCGCTCGTCGCGCGGCCGAACGGCGCGGCCTATTTCTGCTCCGGCTCGGTGTCGCAGTTGAGCGTCCAGGTGTTGCCCGTCGCGCTCGTTGCGATGGGCAGTTCCAACTCGACCGCAGCGTCGCCCGAAACTTGCGCGTTCATCTTTGCGACCGGCGCGGTCGGGGGGACGGGGGGGGCGGCTTCCGGTTTGGTTCTCGTCTTCTCGCAACCGATGCTCGACATATCCGGCAGCGCCATGCCGCGCGTCACGACGAAGGGAGCGATCATCCTGATCCGTTCGGGGCGTTCGGGGCGTTCGAGGCGCGGGGCGGCGCGGCGCACGACCCTCAATTCCATCCGGCGATGCAGGGTTTCCGCCTCGCCGAGCGTCTTCGACTTCAAACGCTCAAGCTGCTCTTGCACCGCCACGATCCGTTCGGTCTCCGCGACGATTTTCGCGGCGTCCAGTTCCTTCACGAACATCTTGGCGAGCGCGTCGGCTTCCGCTTTGAACTTGCGCGCCGTGAACGGCTCGTGCTTCGCCACCTCTTCGTAAATGCGCGTCGGCTCCGGTTTCGGCGCAACCTTCGGCGCGACGAAGTGCGCGGCGACCAAATTCAGCGGCAAGGCGTTCAAGGCCAACTCGGATTTCGCCGCATCCTCAATTTCTCGCGTCGCCGCGAGCGTTGCGGCTTCCGGGTTCACGGCCGCCGTCTGCGCGCCGTGATTGTTTCTGGCTTCGGGTTTGGTTGTCGTCGCGCCGTTGCCGTTGTCGGCCAGCAGGGGCTGCTGCGCGGCGGGCGCGACGGATGGCTGTTGCGGCGAAGGCATCAGGTAATAGATTTGGGGCGTCGGAAGTTTGCCGTCGCTGACGGGCTGCGCGTAGACGATCAGACCGCTCCACAAACTCGCGCGCGTGAAATTTTTCAAGGACGACTTCAGGCCGTCGAATTGTTGCGCGGCCTCTTGAGTCCCGGCCAACAGGGTGATCCCGACCAAGCATAAGATTCCAAATTTTCGTCTCATCACGCTACCTCCCCAACCTCTGCATGCGCGGCGTCGCGCCCTTCGTAATCTTTCGTCCCACTTTCGGAAATATCCGGTCGCGTCTTTTGCATCTCTCAAGCCGCGTCTCATGCAGGTAGACGCGACTTTCGACCGAAACGTTTCAAATCGCCGCTTTTTCAAACTCTCTCACCGCTTATACTCTGAAAACACCGCCGTCGTTGATTTTGTGGCAAGAATTTTTTTCGTTTCCGGTTTCGAGTTTCGAGCGGCCGGCCGTCAATTTTCACGGGCGGCGAGACGGCCGCCCTCGCATCGTTAGGCCAATCATCTGCAAATCAAAGGCCACAACTATCAAACGCTCGAAACCGCCAACCATAAACGAAGCCGCCGGCTTAAATTTCATTCCTGAAACTTGCCGCCCGCGACTTGAAACCTATTCCCGCCCTTGTCGCTGCAGGTGCAGCGTGCCGCTAAAAGACGACAGGATGAGCGTCGCCTCGCGCCTATCGCCCTTGCCCGTCACGCCCGTGAGCCGCCCTTCGCTGAGGAGCGGGCCGCCGACCGTGGCCGGATGGCGCGGGTCGGCGTTGGCTTTCACCGGCACTTGCCGGATCGGGAAGTCCGTAATGATCTCGCCGGAGTGATGCACCTTGGCGTTGAGTTGAAAAGAGGCGTCGGCGGGCAGCGACAGATGCACGCTGCCCGCATGGCTCTTGAACGTGTAGAGGCCGCCCTCGGCGAGCGCGCCTGAGAAATCAATCGTGCTGTTCGAGCTATTGGCTTCGACGTGCGTGTGCTTGAGTTTGGCGAGCGTGATGTCGCCGCTCACGGACTTGGCGGAAAACTCGTCGCCCGCCTCGTTTACCGACACGTCGCTGGCGACGATCTCGCCGCCGATGGTTTCCAACCGCGCCCGCCCCCGCGAATTTCTCAAGATGATCGTCCCGTTCGCGCTCCACGCCTCGCTCGACTTCGTGATGCGCTGCAATTCGATGTCGCCGCTCAGAGTTTTCATCCGCACGTTCGCCACGTCTGCCGCGCTGATGTCGCCCGTGTTGCCTTTGATCTGCACGGTGCTGCCGCGCGGCACGTCGAGTTCGAGATTGCCGGAGTTGCTGCACAGGCCGGGGCGCGCGGGTTCGGCTTGATCTCTGGCGATGAGCACCTCGATGCGCGTCGCGGGGTTGGGGTCGGCCGTCGCGTCGGCGCGGCGCAGTTCGATGCGCGAAGCGTCGTTCGAGCGGGCGCGCACCTCTTTGCGATCCCAGCCGCGCACCACCACGTCGCCCGTCTCCACACACGTCAGAATCGTCACGGTCGCCTCGGCGGGAAGCGTCTGCTCGGCCGTCACGAAGGGCTGGCCGCTTCCCTCTGTGGCCGCGCCGGCCTGGCGCGGCGCGGAGTTTGCCGCCCCGCACAGGCAGGTCAGCAGGCACACGGCCGCCAGCGGCAGGTAATAACTATTCCGTCTCATCCTGAAAAAAGTTCCTTTAATAATCGGACGGCGCCGGGTTTCCGGCCTCGTGCCGCTGGAAATGATCGGCTTAATCACGACCGCTGGCGAGTTGTTTTTGATCGGCGACCGCGCTTAACAGCTCGACCTTATTTTGATAAGCGGCGCGTAGGAATTCCTTTGCGTCCGTGTCTTGCGGGTTGCGCCGCGCCGCCACGCGCGACGACACGATGGCTTGATTGACGACCGCCAGATTGCGCTCGTACTCGGCGCGCAGCGTCGGCGTCATGCCCGCCGCGCCCTCGGCCTCGATGGCGGAGGTGAGCGAGGCGATGGAGCTTAAATAAGTCTTTTCATCGGCCAACAACGGCTCGGCGGGCGTCGCGGCGGCGGCGGCGGTCGTTGTGCCCGCGGCTTCCGTCGCGCCGCCCCGTTCCTCACGCGCCTGCGGGTTGCGCGGGCGGACGTGATACCCGGCCTTCAACAAAGTCGCGCGAACGCCGCCCCGCGCGAGGGCGGACGTATTGACCTCTGCGATTGGCGTTTGAACTGCTGCCGCGTCGTCCGGCGTCGGGCTATTCTCAGTTCGTGCGACGGGGGGCGCGGGTCTTTGATCGACTTTCGCGATCTCTTCCGGCCGGTTCCCGCTCCCCGGCGTCTGCATCAACGCGAAGACGACGGCCAACGCGACGGCGACCAGAAAACTCGCGAAGGCGGTCGCCTGACGCGGCGTGAAGGTGGTGAGCGAAGCGACGAGGGCGCCGAAGATGGAGCGAGCGCGCGTGGGCGACGGCGGGGGCGCGAAGCGGCGCGGCGGCGCGGCCATCTCCGCAATCGCTTCGTCGAGACGGGCGCGCAGTTTTTCCGTGGGCACGCTCGTCGAAAGCGCGGGCGCGAAGGCCGTGGAGAAGAGGGCGAGTTCCTGTTCCGCCGCGCGGGCGGCGGCGGCGCAAGAGACGCACGCGGAGAGGTGCGCCGCCGCGCCGTTCGACGTGTCGGGAGAAAGTTCGCCGTCCAAGTACGCTTGCAATGTTCCTTCATCGAGACAGGTGTTCATCGGCGTCCTCCGATCTTTCCGTACACTCTCGCAAATTCCTTTCGTCCCCGCGCCACGAGGCTGCCCACATAAGTTTCGTTGATTGACAGAGTGGACGCAATCTCGCGATAAGACAAGCCCTGCTGTTTGAGTAAAAGACAACTGCGCATCGGTTCTTCGATCTTTTCCAGCGCGCGGCGCGCTTCTTCGATTTCGGTGCGGCGTTCGTAATCGGCGTCGAGCGGCGCGGTCAGGCCGTCCGTCCCGACCGTTTGTTTCACAAACTCTTCCTCGCGCGCCACCGAGCGCGTGCGACTGCGCATCATGTTGTGCGAGAGGTTGATCGCCACGCGCAGCAGCCACGGGCGCAAAAACTCGTCCGCCGGCGGTTCGGCGTCCAGTTGGCGGTAGAGGCGCAGGAAAACTTCCTGCGTCACGTCTTCGGCCAGCCCGGCGTCGCGCAAAAGCGTGTAGGACGTATTATAGACGGCGCGGTGGTGCAACATAAAAGCCTCGTCAAAACCGAGAGCGGTCGCGTCTGCCGCTGTCTGCTGGTGGGCGGGGGTAACCACTGGATTTCTCAGAGCCTCTGCGGCCATATCGCTCATCTTCGACGCTCTCATCCCTGTAAACACCGCCCGCGCTTCGTTTGTGGCAAATAATTTCGCACCCGCCCCCCGCTCCCGAACTTCGAGCCGGCCGCTTACCCAAACATTAAAATGGTTCGCATCAGGCCGGAGGCGGCGCGGCGACTCGCGCTCATGAGGCTTAATATTGTAGTCTGCACTTGTCCGGGCGACCGGATTTATCAGGCAGGGTGTCGCCGTCTCAGGAATTTTGTACGCCCCGCCGCCGCCCCAGGTTTCGTGAGAAGTGTGGACTGAAGCATCTTGACGACGAACACCCCGACCCGCGCCACTAATTCAACGAGCGACAATTCGACGACCGACGCGCTGTATCACAGTCCGTTCATGCGCGCCTGCCGCCGCGAAAGCGTGCCCTACACGCCCGTCTGGCTGATGCGGCAGGCCGGGCGTTACATGCGCGAATACCGCGAGGTGCGCGCCCGCACCTCCTTTCTCGAACTCTGCAAGACGCCCGACCTCGCCTCGGAAGTGACCGTCTATGCCGCCGAACGCCTCGGCGTGGACGCCGCCATCATCTTCGCCGACATCCTGCTCATCCTCGAACCCCTCGGACTCCAGCTCGAATTCGCCAAAGGCGAAGGCCCCGTGATCCATAACCCCGTGCGCACGGCGGCGGACGTGGATCGCCTCCGCGAACTGGAAACAATCGAAAGCCTCGATTACGTGATGCAGGCCATCCGCACCACCCGGCGCGCGCTCAAACCCGACCTCCCCCTGATCGGCTTCGCGGGCGCGCCTTTCACTTTGGCCTCCTACATCATCGAAGGCGGTTCTTCACGAAACTACATTCATACGAAACGCCTGATGCACGCCGACAGCGGCGCGTGGCACGCCTTGATGGCGCGCATCGCACGCGCGCTCCCGCTTTATCTCAACGCGCAAATCGCGGCGGGCGCGCAGGCCGTCCAGCTTTTCGACTCGTGGGTCGGCTGTCTCAGCCCCGAAGATTACCGGGAGTTTGTGCTGCCGCACACATTGCAAGCAATTCGCAACATTTCTCCCGGCACGCCCGTGATACACTTCGGGACGGGGACGGCCACGCTCCTCGAACTGTTGCGCGAAGCCGGGGGCGACGTGATCGGCCTCGATTGGCGCATCCCGCTTGACGAAGGTTGGCGGCGCATCGGCTACGACCGCGCCGTCATGGGCAACTTCGATCAAATCCTACTGTTCACCTCTCCTTCGATCATTCGCCGGCACGTCGGGCGCATCCTCGAACAAGCCGCAGGACGCCCCGGCCACATCTTTAACCTCGGGCACGGCATCCTGCCGGAAACGCCCGTCGAGAACGTGGTCGCGCTCGTCGAAGCAGTTCACGAGATGAGCCGGAGATGATTTCAAGTTCGAGATTACGAGCCTGAGATTTCAAATTTGAGATTTCAAATTTGAGATTTCGAATGTTTGTGTAGGCGGTGCGGTAAATGATGACTGAGAATCTGCTCGACAAAATTCGCTTCTGGGGACGACATCGCTGCCCGCGTTGCCGCATGCCCCTGCGCGCCGAAGAGTTGGCCTGCCCGGTCTGCGAACTTCGGATCGTGTTCCTCGGCGAGCGGGGCGAAGTGATGGTCGAGATGGTGGCGGTCGCAGACCCCAATGATTTCGAGAGCGCGGAGGTCAGCGAATATCACCTGACGCTCGCGCTCGAAGAGGCGGGCGACATGCACTTGCCGCGCCTTCACCTCCCGACGCGCCCGCAGCGCGCCGATCTCGTGCCGCTCCCCGGCGGCGCGTTCGGCATCCGCTTTCACAACCGCATCGCCCTTGAAGACATCAGTCGCGGTTGAACGCGCGTCCCCGTTCGTGTGCCGGATCGCTTGAAAAGTTTCGCAGAGTTCGACGGGCGTTCCCTCGCCCGCTTGAGCCGAACATAAACCCCTAAACCCCTGAGGATTTTCCCCTAATGCCGACGCAAAATAGAAGAACCCCCTTCGCCCTACTCGTGTGTGCCGGACTGCTGTTCATTTTCGCCGACACGGCCGCAGCGCAAAAAACCTGTAAGCCGCGCGTTGACAAAGGAAACATCGCGGTCGAACTCATCATTCCGAATTTTAACGGCGGGCAGCGCACCGTCTTGAACATGCCCGCGAAGGCCAAAGAGATGCGCGCCTTCGGCGACGCCGCCCCGAATCAATCCGCCAACCACGCCTCGCCCGTCTCTTACTCCGTGGTCATCTCCGAAAAGCGCAACGACGGCGTGACGCTCGACCTGAACGTCAGCACGCAGATGCGCAACGGCTCGTGGCAGGTCACGAAACGAACGATCATACTGCCCTACGAAACCATCGTCGAGCAGCGTTACATGACCGGCGTGCAGGTGAAGGCTTACTTCAAACTGCGCCCCTTCAATTGCAAATCCCTCTAAACCGGGTGGCGCGCGAACCCGCAAGAGTCGCTCGGCACGCACGCGCTCGTCCATCACCGCCGCGAGAGCGTGAAGCTCGTTTCGACGACGGAAGGCGAAGGAGCCGTTCGCCTTGGTTGACGCGGACACGCTCCGGCGCGACCGCCGCACCGGGCGCGACTTTCATTGGAGAGGCCGCGCGTGTAAAGTCTATTCACGCGTGGAAGGCCACCGGAAGATGACGGCGCACACGGGGCTGCCGGACTACGGGCGGTTTCGACAAACGCGCACGGCGCGGGCGCGCGCGGCGACGATTCAAGGGGTTAAATTTTGGCGGGCGAATCACGATTGGCGGAACCTTACGACGCGCTCCTCGTCGTCTCCTTCGGCGGCCCCGAAGCGTTGGACGAGGTGATGCCGTTTCTCGAAAACGTTCTCCGGGGTCGCAACGTGCCGCGCGAGCGCATGCTTGAGGTCGCGCATCACTACGAGATGTTCGGCGGCGTCAGTCCCATCAACGGGCAGAACCGCGCCCTCATCGCCGCGCTCGAACGCGAGTTGGCCGCGAGCAATCTCGACCTTCCCGTCTACTGGGGCAATCGCAACTGGCATCCGCTCCTGGCCGACACGCTCCGGCAGATGCGCGCCGACGGCCGACGCCGCGCGCTCGCCTTCGTCACTTCCGCCTACAGTTCCTATTCCGGCTGTCGCCAGTATCGCGAAGACATCGAACGCGCGCGCGCCGCAGCGGGCGAGGGCGCGCCGCCGGTTGATAAGCTGCGCGTCTATTACAATCATCCCGGCTTCATCGCGCCGAACGTCGAACACTTACAAGCCGCGCTCGCGCGGATTCCCGCCGCGCGCCGCGCCGGTGCGCGCGTCGCTTTCACGGCGCACAGCATCCCGCTCTCGATGGCCTCCAATTGCGACTACGAGGCGCAATTGCTCGAAACCTGTCGCCTCGTCGCGGAAGGCGCGGGGCATGCGCGCTGGCAACTCGTCTTCCAGAGCCGCAGCGGTTCGCCCGCCCAGCCGTGGCTCGAACCGGACATCTGCGATCACCTGCGCGAGTTGAAACGCGCGGGCGCGACGGACGCGGTGGTCGCGCCCGTCGGTTTCATCTCCGATCACATGGAGGTCTTGTACGACCTCGACACGGAGGCGCGGCAGGTGGCGCAGGAGATCAAACTCAACCTCGTGCGCGCCGCGACCGTCGGCACGCATCCCGCTTTCGTCACGATGATCCGCGACCTGATCGTCGAACGCATGACGAATGACGCGGTGCGACCCGCGCTCGGCACGCGCGGCGCAAAGGAAGATGTCTGTCCCGCAGATTGTTGCCTGATGGGCGCGGGGCGGCCTTCTGCCGCCGAGTCCGCGCGTCCCGCGTTAACGAATGAACGCCCCGCTTGAAGCGCGCTGGAGGAGGCCGCGCCGCATCGTCGTTGTCGGCGGCGGCGTCAGCGGGCTGGCGGCGGCGCACGAACTCACACGACATGCGCGGTCGCAAAGCGTCCCGCTCGAAGTTATTCTCGTCGAAGCCTCCGCGCGGCTCGGCGGCACGATCCGCACCCGTCGCCGCGACGGCTTTCTACTCGAAGGCGGCCCCGACGCCTTCATCTCCGAAAAGCCCGAAGCCCTCGAACTCGCCCGCCAACTCGGACTCGAATCGCGCCTGCTCGAAACGAACGCCGGGCATCGCCGTTCTTTCATCGTGCGCGGCGGGCGGCTGCGCCCCGTGCCCGAAGGTTTTCACTTGCTTGCGCCCTCGCGCTTCCGGCCTTTCCTCACGACGGATATTTTCAGTTGGGCGGGCAAGGCGCGCATGTCGCTCGATCTCTTGTTGCCGCGTCGCGCGGGTCTGCGGACGAATAGCGGCGAGGACGACGAAAGCCTCGCAAAGTTTGTCCGCCGCCGTTTCGGGCGGGAGGCTCTGGAACGCATGGCGCAGCCGATGGTGGGCGGCATCTACACGGCCGACCCGGAACAGTTGAGCCTGCGCGCGACGATGCCGCGTTTCCTCGACATGGAGCGCGCCGACCGCAGCATCATCCTCTCGATGTGGCGCGCGCGCCGCCGCGCCGCGAGCGATACGCGCGGCACGAGCGGCGCGCGCTACAGCCTCTTTCTCTCCTTCGCCGACGGCATGCAGACGCTCACGGACGCCCTCGCCGCCGCGCTCCCACACGGCACGGCCAGACTCAACACCACCGTCGAAGCGATTGACTTCAACCACGAAACGCGACAATGGAACCTGCGTCTCCGCGCGAGCGAAACAAGCGGCGGCGCGCAGCAGGCAGCGAACGCCGGCGAGACGTTGAGCGAGACGTTGAGCGAGACGATAAACGAAACGATAGGCGAGACGTTGAGCGAGACGATCACGGCGGACGGCTTGTGCCTCGCGTTACCCGCTTACGCGTCGGCGCGTCTCGTCGGCGACGTTGACGCGGAACTCGCCGCCGAACTGAGCGGCATCCCCTACGCCTCGACCGCGACCGTCAACCTCGCCTTTCGTCGCGCGGACATTCCGCACCCGCTCGACGGCTTCGGCTTCGTCGTCCCCTTCGTCGAGGGGCGCAAGACGCTCGCCTGCACTTTCAGCAGCGTCAAATTCGCGGGTCGCGCGCCCGCCGGTCACGCGCTCCTGCGCGCCTTCGTCGGCGGCGCGCTGCAACCGGAGATGTACGCGCTCGACGAAGAACGGATGATCGCCGCCGTGCGCGCAGACCTGCGCGCGCTGCTCGGCATAGAGCGCGCGCCGCTCTTTGCCCACGTCGAAAAATGGCCGCGCTCGATGGCGCAATATCATCTCGGCCATCTCGCGCGCGTCGCGCGCATACGCCGACGCCTGCAACAGTTTCCCACCCTCCAACTCGCCGGAAACGCCTACGGCGGCGCGGGCATCCCCGACTGTATTCGCGGCGGACACGCGGCGGCCAAAGAGTTGCTGAACCCGGAGGATTGATTCATTGATTCAAAGGATTGATTCATCGGTTCATTGAATCAATGAATCAATGAATCAATGAATCAATCCCTTCGGTTCGTCGTTTCAAAGGTAGATGACGTGTGACATGCGCCAGACGCTGGCGGGAATCGAGCCGGGCGCGGACGTGGTGAGAAGGATGACGTAGTGCGAATCGGCGTTGTTGGACGCGGAGGCAAGCGACGACCAGAAATCGGGCGGCGCGCCGTTCGCTTCCGTCGTCGCGTCCGTTGTCTCTTGCGGGCGGACGAGGGCGAGGCGGCGCAAGCAGGCGTAGAGGTGTTCGCGCCCCGCGCCGTAGTGCCCCGCCTCTGTGCCGAGCGTGAGGCGGACTTCGGCGCGCTCGTCGAGGAAGTGTGCGACGAGCGAAGCGGCCTCCGTCACGCCGCGTTCGAAACGAGCCTCGAAAAATTGCTCCGCCCCGCCGCCGCCGTCCGTCGCGCTGTCCAACGCGCGCGTGTCGAGGACGATGTGGACGCGCCGCTCGTCTTCGGAGGTGAACTCGCGCACGATCAGACGCGCGGCGCGCGCCGTCGCCTTCCAATCAATGTGCCGCATGTCGTCTTGCGGTTGATAGTCGCGCAAACTGTGCAGGTCGTGCCCCGCGCCGCGCCGCGCGGAGAGCATGCGCCCGGCGTTCATGGGCAGCAGGTGGAGTTCGTCGCTCGCGGCTTCGAGCTTGTGATAGATCACGAGTTCGACGTTGCGCGCGCGCAGGCGTCGCCGCAGGCGGAAGAAGCCGAAGGGAAAGCGCGTGGAGAGTTCGAAGCCGGTGACGAGGACGTGGCCGCGTTTGGGAAACAACTGCTCGACGCGCTGCTCGGCCTTCGCGCGG
>DASQNL010000368.1:0-7821 GCA_035644995.1 Pyrinomonadaceae bacterium
GCGAATAAATTGCCTCCGAAACCGTCGCCGCGCCCGTTTCGGGGCGAGCGGTGCGCGCGAGCAGTTCGCTGAGGAGTTTCGACTGTTCGGCGAGCGTGGCGCGCAGGCGTTCGATCTCGATCTGCTGTTGCTGCAACTGCCTGCGCACGTCGTCGAGAGAGGCATCGTCGCGCGTTTGCGGTGCGGCGGGAGCCTGCGGCGGCGCGTTCGCGTCGGGCGGGATAACGGCGGCGGCGGATGCGTTCGTCTGCGCGAAGGCGCAGCAGTTGAGAGCGACGAAGACGGCGCACGCGAGCAACGCGCGCCGGGCGGCAGTTATCATCGTAAGTCCTTCCTCGGAGCGAAACATAGAGAGCGTCGGGCGGTGGCCGCGAAAACTTCGCGGGCACAGGCGGATGCGCCGTGCCCGCGCCTGAAACCGCGATGTGGGATGACGAGGCGACGTTATCATAAAGTCGGCGCGACCAAAATTCTTTAGCCGCTTCAACCCCGTGGACGATGATCGAAACGCGCGCATCGAACCCGGCGACGGAACCGGCGCGAAGGCCGAAACTATAAGCGGCGCGGATTAACAAGACCTGAACGGAATGTTACAAACGCGGAAACTTGTGGGGCGGCCGCGCGCCTGCGCCGCCTGCGTCTCAATCCGGGGAGACGCGCGTGCGCGCGTGCGTGCCTGTGCTATGATGTTCGCGCCCCTTTTTACAAAATTTCTCCGGCGTTTGCTCAGGCTTCGGGTGATATGAGATCAGGCTCCTTCATGCAAAAGACGCGGGCGTTGATGGGCTTAGACGCGCTCCGCGATCTGGTTTCCGATTCGATGGCGATTGATTTGGGATCGGCCAGCACCATTATCTCCGTGCGCGGTCGCGGCATCGTCGTGGACGAACCCTCCGTCGTCGCCGTCAGCAAGACGACGGGCGACATCGTCGCCATCGGACGCGAGGCGCACACGATGCAGGGACGCGAGGCGCGCGACGTAACGCTCGTCATGCCGATGGTGGACGGCGTCGTCGCCGACTTCGAACGCTCGCAGCGCATGCTTGATCATTTCGTGCGCAAAGCCCGCAGCGGCATCTCGCATTTCAGCCGCCGCGCCGTGATGAGCGTGCTGTCGGGCGTGACGCACGTTGAGCAGCGCGCGCTGATGGCGGCGGCCGAAGCGGCGCACATCGGGCGCGTTTACATGGTGGAGGAGGGCTTGGCGGCGGCCATCGGCGCGGGCGTCCCGGTGGACGAGCCGAAGGCTTCGGCCGTGGTGGACATCGGCGGCGCGACGACCAACGTGGCCGTCGTTGCGCTCGGCATGATCGTCTACGCGCAGGCCGAGCGCGTCGGCAGTTCCGACATCGACGAGGCGATCATGGATCGCCTGCGCCGGCATCACGGCCTCATCATCGGCGCGCCGACCGCCGAACGGCTGAAGATCGAGTTGGCGTCGGCCGTCGAACCGAAAGACCCGGCGCGCACGTTGACCGTCAAGGGGCGCGACGTGCAAAGCGGCACGCCGCGCGCGGCCGAGGTGACGAGCGATGAAGTGTGCGTCGCGGCGCAAAGCGTCGTGCAGCGCATCGCGCGCGTGGTGCAGCGCGGCCTGGCCGAGTTGTCGCCCGAAGTGGCCGCCGACATCTACGACCGCGGGCTGGTGCTCACGGGCGGCGGCGCGCTCCTCGAAGGCATGGCGGCCTTCCTGCACGGCGAGACGCGCCTCTCCACGCACATGTCCGAAGACCCGCGCCACGCCATCGTCAAAGGACTCTCCCAACTCTTCGACGACCCGCTGCTCCTGCGCCGCGTCGCCCGCAGCGAACCCTCGCTGCTGCTCGACGCCGATGCGGGCGCGTTCGAAACGTATGATTAGTTGTCAGTTGTCAGTAGTCAGTTGTTCTTTGTCCGTTGCCGTTTGTTCAAACTGAACTTAAGTAGAGCCTGTGACGGCCGCGAACAACTGACAACGGACTACTGACAACGGACTACTGACAACTGACGGCAATTTTCCCTAGGGAACAAAACGGGCACGCCGGTTGTCTTAAAACTCGTCACCTGTCACCTGTCACCTGTCACTGCTTTTATGTCTCTCGCTCGAATTCTACACCGGCAGTTAAGAGTCGCCAGCGTTTACGGGATTCCCGTGAGAATCGATTATCGCTGGTTCATAGTGTTCGCCTTGAGCACGTGGCTCATCGCGAGCAACTTCGAGCAGGGCACGCCGCTCGTCCGCTACGTCAACGTCACGTCCTCGACCGCGTGGATCATCGGGCTGGTGACGACGCTCGGCCTGTTCCTCTCCATCTTCGGGCACGAACTGTCGCACGCCCTGGTCGGGCGCACCGAAGGCATCGAGACCGAGGAGATCGTGCTGCACCCGTTCGGCGGCATGGCGCGGCTCGACCGCGAGCCGGACAATGCGCGCGCCGAGTTTCGCATCGCGGTGGCCGGCCCCGCGTCCAGTTTTCTCTTCGCGGTCGCGGCCTTCGGCGCGATGATGATCGCCGCCGCCTTCGAGCAAAAGCTGGTCGGCGCGGTCTTTTTCATTCTCGGTTTCTGGAATCTCATGCTCGCCATTTTCAACCTGCTGCCCGGCTACCCGCTCGACGGCGGGCGCGTGCTGCGCGCCTACCTCTGGCACCGGAACGGGAAACTCGAAGAGGCGACGCGCATCGCTAGCTTAGGCGGCCAACTCATCGCGTGGACGCTCTTTGTCTTCGCGCTCCTGCTCTATTTCAAAACGGGCGACCTCTTCATGACCTTGTGGTCGGTGGTGGTCGCGCTGTTTCTGCACAGCGCGGCGGTGAGCGTCGGGCGTGGACACAAAAGTCCGCAGACGGTGGGCGAGGCGATGAACGCGCCCGTCTCGGTCGAGCCGGAGACGCTCGTCAGCCATTTCATAGACCTGTTTCTGCCTGAGCACCCGCAGGAGGCTTTTCCCGTCGCGCGCGGCCGCAGCCTGCACGGCATCCTCACGCTCGCGGACGTGCGCAAACTACCCGACGCGAGCCGCCACCGCACGCGCATCGCCGACGTGATGCGACCCGTCGCGCCCGAACTCTTCGTCGATCCGGCCACGCCGCTCGCGCGCGCCGACGCCCTGATGAAACAGAACGGCGCGGGCGCGCTGGCCGTCCTGAACACCGCCGGCGAACTCGTCGGCTTCCTCCAGGGCGCACGCCTCAAGCGGCGCACGGAAACAAAATAACTCGCCGTTTTTCGTCGCCCAATTCCTCACCCGCCCGCCCCGGCAAGGGACTGTTGTTGCTTTGTATCGAGCTTTTCGACATAATCGACGCGGATGCGTTTAACTTCAACCCCTCCGGAGAGACTGTAGATGCCGGCTGTGCCGGGCGCGCTTATCGCGAACGGGTTGATTACCGTTTTGAAGTTTATCGCGGCCGTGATCACGGGTTCGTCGGGCATGATGGCCGAGACGCGGCGCTCTTTGGCCGACACGACGAACCAGGTTTTCCTGCTGCTCGGCCTGCGTTTCTATAAGCGTCCGGCTTCGGAAAAACATCCTTTCGGTTACGGCAAAGAGCGTTTCTTCCGGTCGTTCATCGCGGCCATTTTCATCTTCGGCGTCGGACTGACCACGGACGACTGACAAAGAACGACCTTTATGTTTTTCGCACCGTCTTACACGGAATATTTAGACCGGCTGCGCGAGCCGCGCAATCTGCTCGACATCGCGCTGGTCTTTCTGATCGTGTACACGGTGTTGAAGCTCTTGCGCGGGACGCGCGCCGTGCCCATGGCGGCCGGCATCGCCTTCTTCGCCCTCCTCTACTGGGTCGCTTACAAACGCGATCTCGCCACGCTCGAATTCGTGCTGCGCGGCGCGCTCATCTATCTCGGCATCGCCATCATCGTCCTCTTCCAGACGGAGATCAGGCAGGCTTTGATCTCGCTCGGCAACCAGATTCGCCTGCCGAGTTTGGCGCGCCATCGCGGGCAATTCGGCGAGGGCGTCTACGACGAGATCGTGCTGGCGGCGACGACTCTCGCCTCGACCAAGACGGGCGCGCTCATCGTCATCGAACGCGGCGTCGGGCTGAAGAACGTGACCGACGGGGGCGTCAAGATGGACGCCGAACTCAGCTACGATCTGCTCGTCACGATCTTCAACCCGGCGACGCCGCTGCACGACGGCGCGGTCGTCATCCGCCGCCACCGGGTCGCGGCGGCCGCCTGTTTTCTGCCGCTCACGCTGAACCCGCGCCTTTCGAAAGACCTCGGCACGCGCCACCGCGCCGCCATCGGCATCACGGAAGACACGGACGCCGTGGCCGTCGTCGTCTCGGAAGAAACCGGCCTCATCTCCTTCGTGCAGGCCGGGCAAATCCGGCGCGGACTCGACGCCACCAAACTGCGCGCCGCCATCTTCGACGCCATCAAAACGCCCGCGCGCACGGGCGAAGAGGCCGCACAGCAGCAATCTGTCGAAACCGATAGCGAAAGGAACCTGACTACAGAGGTCAGAGGCCAGAGGTCAGAGGTCGGTTGAAACAAAAACTGTCTTCAACCGTCTTTACTGACCTCTAACCTCTAACCTCTGACCTCTGCTCTTATGACTTTTCGCGACATGGAAAGGGATGCCGTCCAGATGGGGCGGCGATGGCTGCACGATCTCCTGTTCGCCGACTGGGGGTTGAAATTGCTTGCGCTCGCCATCACGCTCGGCTTGTGGTTCGCCGTGACCGGGCAGCGCGTGCCCACGACGGCGCGGCTGCACGACGTGCGGCTCTCTTTCGTACTGCCGCCCGATATGGAGATCAGCAACGAGCCACGCGATAAAGTGGATGTGTCGCTGCGCGGCAGCAAGAGCGCGCTCGATGCGATCAGATCGGGCGATGTGTCCCTGAGCTACGACGCCAGCAGCTACAGGCCGGGCGAACGCGTCGTGCGACTATCGCCGAACAACATCACTTTACAATTGCCCGGAGGCATGGGCACGGAAGGCATCGTCGTCGAGCGCATCGAGCCGAGCAGCATCCCGCTCAGGTTGGAGCGACGCGTCGAGCGCGAGTTGGTCGTCGAACCCAAGCACAGCGGCCAGGTGCCGGAGGGCTACGAGTTGCTGGGGCTTGAGCCTCTGCCCGCGCGCGTGCGCGTGCGCGGCCCTGAGAGCCACGTCAATGCGCTCGAACGCGCCCTGACCGAGACCATCCTGCTCGACGGCCGGAAGGAGACTTTCACCGCCGCGCAGATCGCCATCGACATTCCGGATCGCAAGATCGTCGCGCTCGACACGGTGGTTGACGTACAGGTGAAAATCGCCGAGGCGCGGGGCACGAAGCGTCTCGACGGCGTGGCCGCGCGCGCCGCCGACGGCACGGAGTCGCGTCTCACGATAGAAGTGCGCGGCGCGCGTTCGGTCGTCGAATCCTTGCGCGCCGCAGACCTCTCCGTCGTCTTCGACCCGGCGGCCGACGGCGCGATGCGCCCGCGCCTCCTGCTGCCGCCGCACCTCGAAGGCCGCATCGAACTAATCTCGACGAATCCTTAAGAGCCGCCGGCCGTCAGCAAGAAAGAACCGCAGAACTGCTGATCGTTGCGCGCTGATGACTGATCGCTGGTAGCCACACATGAAAAAACTTTTCGGCACGGACGGCATGCGCGGCGAGGCCGGGCGTTTCCCGCTCGACGCGCAGACCATCCGGACAACCGGCCGCTCGCTGGGGCGGCATCTGGCGGAGCAATCGGAGGGCGGGCGCGCGCCTCTCATCCTCATCGGGCGCGACACGCGCGAGTCCGGCGATTGGATCGAGCGCGCGTTCACGGAAGGAGCGGGCGAGGCGGGGGCGGCGTGTTATTCGGCCGGAGTCATCACGACGCCGGGCGTGGCCTTCCTGACGCGCACGCTTCCGGCCGACGCGGGCGTCGTCGTCAGCGCGTCGCACAATCCTTATCAGGACAACGGCATCAAAATTTTCGTGCCCACGGGACGCAAACTCGACGACGCGACCGAACGGCTCATCGAAGCCGACATCCATCAGGCACGCCAAAAGGACGAGAGCGACGCGGAACGCGCGCCGGAAAGCCGTGATGAAATCTCGTCGCAAAGAGTAGAACCCGATGACGATGCGGAGCAACGCGCGTCGTCTTTGCAGGCGCGTTACCTGAATTACCTGACGGGAGAGGTGGCGGCGGGCTTGCGGCTCGACGGCCTGCGGATCGTCGTGGACTGCGCCAACGGGGCGGCGTCGCAGCTTGCGCCCGCGCTTTTCACGCGTCTGGGCGCGCAAGTGTCGGCCGTCAATAACACGCCCGACGGGCGAAACATCAATCGCGAATGCGGCTCGCTGTACGTCGAGCGACTGCGGCGGAAGGTCGTCGCTGAACAGGCAGACCTCGGCGTCGCGCTCGACGGCGACGCCGACCGCGCTCTCTTCCTGGATGCGCGCGGTCAGGTAGTTGACGGCGATGGGACGCTGTGGGTGATGGCGAAAAATTTTCAAGCGCGCGGCGAACTGGCGGGCGCGTCGGTCGTCGCCACCGTGATGAGCAACATCGGGCTGGAACTCGCGCTCAAGTCGTGCGACATCGAAATGCTGCGCGCCGATGTCGGCGATAAATATGTGCTCGAAGAGTTGTTGCGCACGGGCGCGACGCTCGGCGGCGAACAGTCCGGCCACATCATCTTCCCGCGCGTCAGCCTCGCCGGCGACGGCATGATGACAACTCTCTTTCTGCTGCGCGCGATGCGCGAGGCGGGTGCATCGCTCGAACAACTGTCCGCGGGCTTCACGCGCTACCCGCAGGTGCTCGTCAACGTGCGCGTGAGCGAGAAACGACCCTTTCAAGAAGTCGCGGAGATAGCCGCGGAAGCGCGCCGGGTTGAAACCGCCCTCGCGGGCGAGGGGCGTCTCCTGCTCCGCTATTCCGGCACCGAGCCGCTGGCGCGAATCATGATCGAGGGACGGCGGCAGGAGGAGATCGAGCGTCTGGCCGAAAAATTGGCGACCGTGATCGAACACTCGCTTGGCGAAGGAAAGCCGTAACAACCGGGAAAACTTTACGCGCTACTTGATGTAATTATTACCGGTTGTGGGTCGCTGCAAAGTTTGAACGACCATCATGCGGTGAGGGCTGGAAGGGCGAAAACCCTAGTAAAAACAGTTGATAAGTCGAAAAAAATGAAAAAACCGCTTGCATGGCATAAACCTTGCGATGTATATTGTGGGGCAAGAGAGACGGTTGGTGGATCCTCCGTCTCAGTGGTTGCTGGGGTGAGGACAGTGACCACGAATTAGGACGGGCGCAGCGTTCCCCAAGTTCGCTGCGCCGGTTCTGCTTTTATAGCACCCCCTTCCCGCTCCATTCCCCGTACACCGCCGCCCGGCGCGCGTGCTAGAATCCGACTCGTTCTGAAAATCTCTGTTCGGCGAGTTCACTTTTTCACGGAAGCGTGAAGCCGTTCGTGCCTCTGCTATGAAGACGGGCGACTACCGGCGCGATTACGCCGCCTACTCGGCTGCGCTTGAGCGCGCCCGATACGATTACCACGCGGGCATCGAGCCTGAACTGCGCCTCGCGCCGCTTCGAGATCGCTACGCCGACCTCTGGACGCGCGCCGCCGTTGACGAACTCGCGCGCGCGCTGGAGGAAACTTCACGACAATTTGAGACCGAGCGCGTCGCCTGCGCCGCCCTGCTGCGCGCGGCGCAATCCGGCTACGTGGAAGCGCGCGCCGCCGAAGTGTCGGACGAGCTTGCACGCTGCAAAGCCTCCGCGCGCGTCGAGTGGGAGGGCGCGCGGCTCGCCCCGGACGATGCGCCGGACGCCATCGCCGCCGAGACCGACCCCGCGCGCCGCCGCGAACTCGCC
>DASQNL010000369.1:0-7417 GCA_035644995.1 Pyrinomonadaceae bacterium
TCCACGCCGGTCATGCGGCGAAAGGTCTCAGGGCGCAAGCTGTCGAGGCTGACGGTGATGCGGTCGAGACCGGCCGCCTTGAGCGCGGCGGCGCGGCCGGGCAGAAAGTAGCCGTTCGTGGTCAGCGCGAGATCGTGGAGGGCGGGTTTGAGCGCGGCGAGCTTGCCGATGATCGTCTCGATGTCGCGGCGCATCATCGGCTCGCCGCCGGTGAGCCGGATTTTTTCGATGCCGAGACTCACGAAGATTTCGCAGACGTACTCGATCTCTTCATAAGAGAGCATCTGGTCTTTGGGCGCGATGGGCGGCTCGCCGTGCGGGAGACAGTAGAAGCAACGGAAGTTACACCTGTCGGTCAGCGACACGCGCAGGTCGCGGATCGCACGGCCGTATGAATCTTTGAGGGTGGCAGGAGTCACTACTTCTCTTTCGTTCTCGTTATTTCGCCGCGGGCGCGCCGGGAGATTCCGGCGGCCAATTTTAAAAACCTATCATACGCTGGCGAGGGGGTCGTTCCAAGCCGCTAAACCGGGCGCGACCGAGGGGTTTAGATGCATTCGAGCGCAAACGGGGATGGAGGTTCAACCGTCCTGATTTTTTTTGAGCGCGCGCGCGTTGCGTTGGAGTCCGGCGAGTTTGGCGCGTTTGATGGCGGTGCGGCGAAAGCGGGCGGCGTAAGTGTCGGGGGTGAGTTCGAGCAAGGCCGCGAGGTCTGGGGAGACGTGGCCTTCGCGCGGCTCGAAGCGCGCCTCGGCGGTCGGCTGCTCGAAGCGATTCCAGGGGCAGACGTTCTGGCAGATGTCGCAGCCGTAGAGCCAGCCGTCGAGTTTGTCGGCGACCGGGGCGGGGATGTCCGGGGCGCGCAGTTCGATGGTGGCGTATGAGATACAGCGGTTCGAGTCGCCGACGGAAGGCTCGGCGATTGCGCCCGTCGGGCACGCCTCGATGCAGAGCGTGCACGTGCCGCAGTGATCCTCGGAGGCGTCGTTGTCGTAGGCGAGTTCGAGATTGACGAGGAGTTCGCCGAGAAAGACCCACGAGCCGTATTCGCGCGTGATGAGATTCGTGTGCTTGCCGATCCAGCCCAGTCCGGCGCGCGCCGCCCAAGCCTTATCCATCAGCGGTTGAATGTCCACGCACGCTTTGCCCTCGGCCTCCGGGCATTCCGCTTTGATCCACGCGAGCAGTTCTTTGAGTTTGCCGCCGACGACATCGTGATAATCGTCGCCCCAGGCGTAGCGGGAGATTTTGCCGGTCGCGGGGTTGTCGGAGTGTTCGTGCGGCGTGAAATAGTTGAGCGCGACGACGACGACGGAACGCGCCCCCGGCATGACCTCGCGCGGATCGGCGCGCCGTTCCGGGTCGCGCTCCATCCAACTCATCTCGCCGTGGTAGCCGCGCCGCAGCCACTCTTCCAGCCGCGCGCGCTCGCCTGAGAGCGGCGCGGCGGGCACGACGCCGACCTTGTGGAAGCCCAGCGCGAGCGCATGCTCCTTGAGGCGCGCCGTGAGCCGCGCGGCGGCGTCGGCGGCCGCCGACGCTGCTGCCGCTGATGTTGAAAGCTCCGCAACCATGAAGCGAGTATAACAAAGCGCGACGGCCGATTCCCGCCGCGCGGGCGCGTTTCCGGGTCGGTTCGCGGGGTAGCGCCTTGCGCGTTCGCGCGTCGAACCTTTAAGCTGGAGCGAAAGGAAATTTGAATTGTCACGATGCTCGAAACCGCCACCGAACAGACCGCGACCGACGAGATCAGGCGCAAGGCCGGGCGACTTTTGTTCGTCGGCCTGCCGGGGACGCGTTTGGATAAACGCCTGCGCGAGATGTTGCGCGAGATACGGCCGGGCGGCGTCATCCTGTTCGGGCGCAACGTTGAATCGGCGGAACAGGTCGCGCTCTTAAACGCGCAGATACGCGACGCGCTCGGCGGGCGCGTCATCATCGGCGTGGATCAAGAGGGCGGACTCGTGGATCGCTTCCGCGACATCTGCGAGCCGATGCCGTCGGCCAAAACGGTGCGCCTCGCCGGTCGCACCGAACTCGCGCGCCAATTCGGCGAACTCTCGGCGCGCGCGCTGCGCCTGCTCGGCTTCAACATGAATTTCGCGCCCGTTCTCGATCTCCACGGCGGCAACGAGGAGAACGGATTGCGCGGACGCACGTTCGGCGAGAAGCCGGAGGAAGTAGCGCGGCTCGCGGGCGCGTACCTCGACGGCTTGCAGGCGCACCGGATCGTCGGCTGCGGCAAACACTTCCCCGGCCTCGGCGGTTCGCAGGTCGACTCGCACCGTCGCCTGCCCGTCGTCACGCATTCGTGGCCGGAGATTCTGGAACACGACCTCGTGCCCTTCCTCGACCTGATGTTCCACCGCCCCGGCGAACGTCTCCATTCGGTGATGGTGAGCCACGCCGCGTTCCCCGAAGTGTCGGAATTTTTGCAAGCGTGGTTTCGTCGCACGGCGGAACTGCCGTCGCTCGAAGACTTCGCGCAAATCCCGGCGACGATCAGCAACAACGTCGTGATGCGGATGCTGCGCACCGCTTTCAAGTACGACGGCCTCGTCATCACCGACGACATGGAGATGGGCGCGGTCGTGCAGACGCTCTCGGTGGCCGAGGCGAGCTTGCGCGCCATCGAGACGGGGTCTGACAGGATCCTCATCTGCGAGCAGGAGGCGAACTTCACGGCCGCGCGCGATCTCATCTGCCGCGCGGTCGCCGAGGGGCGCATCGGCACGGCAGTGCTCGACAAGGCGAACCGCCGCATAGACCGCGTGCTCGACCTCGCGGGCAGTTACGAGCACTTCGACGCGGACGAGTTTCAAGCCGTCTCGCGCCAACTGGCCGAACTCAAACACGCCCTTCAGTCCGCCGAGAACGACGAAGAATACTCTCCCCTCTACGGCACGCCCGAAGACCTCGAACGCCGCTCATCGAATTTCTAAGAAAGATAAAAAGACGCGAATCGTCAATCGTGAATAGATAAAACCCGCTTTCCTCTATTCACGATTGACGATTCGCGTCTTTTCTTGTTGACTCCGCGCGCGAATTGGCATAGAAGCACCGTGCATTAACTCCCGAACCCTCTCCCGGCTCTACAAATTCGTTGATCGAAGGAGTCTGTCTAATGAAAAGATTTCCGGCGAGGACGACGCTTCCGGCCGTCGCTCTCCTGTCACTTATTCTCTGCGCACCGGGTTGCACGGTCGCACCCGACGGCAACACCAACGCCGCCGCGCCCGCTGCTAATGCCAACACGAACGCTAACGCCGACACGAACGCTAACGCCAACCTATCCTCGACCGGCGGGTCGGCAGCCGCCGAGTTGATCGCCAAAGAGAAGCAACTCTGGGACGCGTTGAAAAATAGAGATCACGACGCGTTCGGGAAGATGCTGGCGGAAGACTCCGTCTACGTCTCAAGCGACGTGATCGGCGGCAAGGCCGCGACGATTGAGGGCGTGAAAAACTTCGCCCCGACCGAAGTTGAACTCTCCGACTGGAAGACCCTCGTGCTGGACGAAGATGCGGCGGTCGTCACCTATACGGTGAACGCGCGGGGCACGTCCGGCGGTCAGCCGCTTCCGCCCGGCGCGTTGCGCACCAGCACCGCCTGGGTCAAACGCGGCGCGGAATGGGTGGCGGTCTATCATCAGGATTGCCCGGTCGAAGAACGTCCGGCCAATCAACCGGCGGCGGAAACTTCCAAACCCGCGAGCGGCGCGGCCAACGCAAACACCGCGACGCCTCCGCCGGCTGTTAACAGCGGCGCGGCCGACGACCCCATCGCCAGGGAGAAACATCTCTGGGACGCGCTCAAGCGCAAGGACTGGGACACCTTCGCGGCCGGGTTGGCCGAAGATCAGTTGGAGGTTCAACCGGCGGGCGTGAGCGACAAAGCGGGCACGCTCGCGGCCGTCAAGTCATACGATTTCACCAAGATGACGTTGAGCGATTTCAAAGCGACGAAGTTCGACGCCGATGCGTCGCTCGTCACTTACATGATCAAAGGGCAGGCGCCGGACGGCAAACCCGTTCAAGAGCGCGCCGGGTCGATCTGGGTCAACCGTGGCGGAAAGTGGCTGGCGATTTTCCATCACAGCACGCCCGTGACGCCGACGCCTTCAAGGTAGCGCAAACGATACGGTGAGCGAGACCGGAGGGTCGCCCGTCGTCTCCGTTACCGGAAGCGACGGGCGACCCTCCGGTCTTTCTCCCGCGCAATTGTTCCGGCGCGTTGTTCGCTGTTACGCCCACACGCCCGGAATCAATGTCGCGCACGCGGGGCACTTGCCGTCGCGCGCCACTTTCATCTGCTTGATGATGTAGCCGTAGCGTTCGATCAGAAGTTCGTCGCACGCGGGGCAGTAAGTATTCTCGTAACGACCCACGCGCCCCGGCAAGTTGCCCGCGTAGACGAAACGCAAGCCCGCCGCGCGTCCCGTTTCGCAGGCGCGGACGAGTTGTTCGGCGGTCGTGTTGGCGTTGTCCTGCATCCGGTAATCTTGGTGAAACGCCGTCACGTGCCAGGGGATGTCGGGCGAGACGCCCGCGATGAAATCGGCGGCGCGTTTGATCTCGTCCTCCGAATCGTTGAAGCCGGGGATGAGCAGCGTCACGATCTCAGACCAGAAGCCGCGCTCGTTGACCATCCGCACGGTTTCCAGAATGTTGTCCACCACGCCGCCGAGTTGCCGGTAGTTGCGGTCGCTCATGGACTTCAAATCGATCTTGTAGCAATCCGTCCACGGGCGCAGATAGTCCAACACCTGCGGCGTTGCGTTGCCGTTCGAGATGAAAGCGGTCTTGAACCCCGCGGGCTTCGCGCGCTTGAAAACTTCCACCGCCCACTCCGCCGTGATCAGCGGTTCGTTATAACTCGACCCCACGATGGAAGCCCCGTAAGCCTTCGCCAGCGCGACGAGCCGCTCCGCCGAGACGACCTGCGGCTGCGTCCCGGCCGCGTCGTCGCGCAGGGCTTGGCTCGTCAGCCAGTTCTGGCAGTAGCCGCAATGGAGGTCGCAGCCGAGCATGCCGAAGGTGAGCGTGTCGGAGCCGGGCAGGGCGTGGAAGAAGGGCTTCTTCTCCGTCGGGTCGCAGGCGAGCGCGGCGACGTAGTTCGCGGGCGCGAGCAGACGCCCCGCTTCGTTGAAACGCACTTTGCAGATGCCGCGCTTGCCCTCGCGGATCAGGCAGCGGTGACCGCAGGCGTAGCAGCGCAGGTCGTTGTTCTCTAAATGTTCGGTCAACTCCGGCGCGGCTTCGGCCGTCAACTCGTCGAGCACCCCGGCGAGCGAAGTTGATCTCTTTCCCAGCGGCATGAGTCCTTAAAACCTCTGCTAAAAAATGGTCTGTCAGCGGATTCTCAGAGGGGGCGTTCGATACTTCTTTTAGATGCAATTCGAGGGCTAATCGGCAGGCGGAGACTTCTGAAAAAGTGACGGGTGACGGGTGACAGGTGACAAGTTGGAAACCCATGCTGTTTTAACTTGTCACCTGTCGCCTGTCACCCGTCACTTGAGCTTGCTGTCTTTGAGGTCGTTCCACTTGTCGCGGATGTCGCCGGTGAGGTCGCTGGGGAGCGTTTCGACGGGCACATCGTGTTCGGCGCAGAAGGTGCGCCAGAGGAGAAAGCGCGCGTCGAATTGTCCGGTCTCGTCGGTAATCGTGTTCATCACGGCGTCGTTGTCGGAGCGTTTTTTGTCAGCCACTTGTCCGTCCCTCTCATCCCTTGAAGATTCGCGCGCCAGCGCAACCGGAAACACTATAGCAAGTTTTTCGCGCGGAGTTGATTTGCGGCCGTCGTTCTGCGCGATGCGGCCGGGCGGTTTAAATGCGTGCGGGTGGCTACAGCGTGTGAATATTAAGAGGCGGAGCTTTTCAGATATATCTCGCCGGTCGGGGCGTTGACGCCGCCCTCCGGTTCAAGTGTGACGGCGTAGACGATGGCGGCGGCGCGTCCTGCGGGCGGGATGGTTTCGTGCATTTCGGCGTGGCCGCGCGCGTCGGGCTGGAAGACGCTGCCGGGCATCGGCGGTTTGCCTTCGGCGATGTACCACAGTTGATACGCTTTGCCCACGGGCGCGGGCGGAAGGGCGGAGGCGGTGAGCATGGCGCGCCCGGTTTGCGCGTCGAAGGTCAGGCGGGCGCGTGCCCGCTCGGCCATTTTCGTGCCGGCGAGCGCGGCGGTTTCCGCTTCGGGCGCGGCGAGCAATTCGCGGTCGGCGCGCGTGCGCGCGAGTTCCTGCTGCGTCCGTTTGACGGTTTCGGAGAGTTGAGCGAGTTCGGTTTGCAGCCGCGCGTTGCGCTGCCAGGCGAGCGCGAGCGTGACGAGAAGCGCGGCGAGGGCGAGAGAGGCGGCCAGCGAACCGAACACCAAGAGACGACGCCCGACTCTGACCTCGCGCGTCTCGCGCCGCCGCTCGAATTCGTCGAACGAACTGACGTTGGAGGTGTGCGCCGACGCCGTCGCGGCTGCACCGGCGTCGGCGGGCGCGCGGCGCGCGTCCTCCTCCTGCGGGAGTGATTTGATGGCCGTCAGGATGCGGGCGCGGAGTTCGGGCGCGGCGGAGACTTGCGGCGGCGCGGCGGCGTAGACGAGAGAGGCCGCCGCATCGCGCAGAGCACGGAACTCCGTGCGACAATCGGCGCAGGCGGCGAGATGCGCTTCGAGGGCGCGCCGCGGCGCGTCGCCCCCGTCGAGGACATCGAGCGCGTCGAGCGCGATCATCTCTTTGTAGTCTTCGTGCTTCATCGAAAACTTCAGCAGCGGCGAGCTTTAAAAACTTAAGCCCGCCCCTTGTCCAAACTTCCCGTCCAGCAGATCGCGCAGCTTGCTCATGCCGCTGCGCATCCGCGTCTTGACCGTGCCGAGCGGCTGACCGAGCCGCGCGGCGATTTCCGCTTGAGTCAATCCTTCAAAGTAGGCGAGCAACAGAGCGCGGCGTTGCTCCTCCGGAATCTCCGCGAGCGCGCCGCGCACGATCTCGCGCTGCTCGGAGTGATACACGTCGTCCGTGGCGTCGCCAACCGCCTCGGGCGCATCGCGCAAGGCCGTGTCGTCGGCGCGCTGGCGCGATTGGAGCGAGCGCAGGCGGTCGATGGCGCGGCTGCGCGCGAGCGTCACCATCCACGTAAAAGCGCGCCCGCGCGCCTCGTCGAAATTGGCGGCGCGCTGCCAGATTTGGAGGAAGACTTCCTGTAGAACGTCTTCCGCCTCGACCCGACTGTGCAATATACGGAGCAGGAGACCTAAGAGGATGGAATGGTAACGGTCGTAGAGGGCGGCGAGCGCGGATTCATCCCCGCGCGCGATGGCGTGGAGGAGTTCCGTGTCGGGGGACGTTTGCGGGGCGGCTTCGATCATCGACGCTCGGACGGGAAAGAGAGTTAACGCCGGACGCGGAACGATGAACGACGAA
>DASQNL010000370.1:0-3428 GCA_035644995.1 Pyrinomonadaceae bacterium
GGCGCGTCCGCCCGCGCATGCCTTCGAAAAACGGATCGTCGTCGAAGGTGTCGTCGCGCGGCGTAATCATGTCGCCTTCGGCGCGCGCCAGCATGGTCAGGATGATGCGCTCGCCGACCCCGTTCTTCTTCAGTTCGATGAGACGGTCGGGCGAGAGGTCGAACCGCGCGGGGCGCGTGCGGATGATCGCGATCACGGTCTTCTCGCTAAACTTCGCGCGCACGAGTTTGACGACGGCGGCGTTCGTCAGCGGCGCGCTCCCTTCGCCGTCCGCCTCTGCGGTCGCGTCGCGCCGCGGCGAAGCCTGACCGCGCGCCTCGGATGCGCAGCCTGCCGCCGACACGGCGGCACATATCAAGACGAACGCCGCCTGCCTTGCGAAACGCCCTCCCAGCAAACTTCTCATACTCCTCCCGACTTCGCCGCGCCCGGCTCAATTTCCCGACGCCGCGACAGTTGTCTTGCCGCTTCCCGACGCGGTCGCGGCCGTCCTAACGTTGACGATTATCCGGTCGCCGGCGGCGTGCGCCGTGCGCCCGTAGCGGTCGCTGATGCGACGCACGTAGTTTCGCGTCTCACGATAAGGCGGCACGCGATGGCCGTACTTGATGACCGCGCCCTCGCCCGCGTTGTAGCTGGCGAGCACGAGTTCGACCCGACCGTTGAATCTGCCCAGCAGTTGCTTGAGGAAGCGTGTGCCGCCCGCGATGTTCTGCGCCGGGTCGTGGATGCGACTGACGCCGAAGCGCGCCGCCGTCCCCGGCATCAACTGCATCAGCCCGCGCGCGCCCACCGGACTCACCGCGCCCGCGTTGAAGTGCGACTCCTGCTCCATCACGCAGAAGATGAGATACGGGTCAACGCCGTAACGCGCGCCGTTCTGCCGGATCAACGCGTCGAGATGCGGCCTGCCCGTCGTCCAACGCCGCTCCCGTTTAACCGGACGCGCCGCCGTCGTTTCCCTCTCTTCCGTCATCTCGCCCGACTCTCTTTCAATACGCTCAATGCGCGCGCGTTCGAGAAAGATCGAGAGATTGCCGCGCTTGTACCAGACGCCCTCCGCCGACTCGTTCGCCTCGTCAACTTCAAAACGCGCCCCGCCCACAAGGTAAATCCAGAGCGGACGCGCCGGGGCGACCGCTTGCGGAGCGTTCGCCGTCGCGACCGCCGCGTCGTCAGCCTCCGACAGCTTCGCCACCTGCCGACTCTTCGCGGCGGCGTCGCCCGGCGCGCTCCCCTTGCGCTCAATCGTTTTCACGCGCGCGCGCGCCATGAAACTCGTCATCCCGCCGCGCCTGTACCACACGCCTTCCGCATCATCCCACGCCTCGTCAACTTCGAGCGTCGTCCCGTCCGTCAGAAGCAGGCGGTCGGCGAAAGCGGCTGCGGGCAGACCGAGCACACACAGGAAAGCAAACGCGGCGACTTTCAAACCGGAGGCGCGCGGGCGAGAAAAGATTGACCTCACGCAAAGGCGCAAAGGCGCAAAGGGAAATCGCTCGGAGGCGAACGGCAGAAATTCGTTTGAAGGATGAACCGCCCCTCTTCTTTGCGCCTTTGCGCCTTTGCGCGAAAATTTTCTCATCATCGTCCTTAAACCCCGTTTATGACACGTCAATCAAATCGCCCACGGTGCGCGCCTCGCCCGCGCCGCGCCGCTGCTCGGTCTCCGCCGCCGCGAAGCCGTGCGACGTGCCGAAGTAGTTACGCCACGCGCTATCTATCACCTTCGGCGTGAGTTCGATGGGCTGACCTTCGAAGAGGCAGATGTCGAGCACGCGGTCGAGCAGGTCGCGCGGCTCGCAGGCTTTCATCTGGCGATGCGAGATCATGTAGTTGTTCAAAATGTAGTCGAGGCACACCTGCTCGACGCGCATCCCGCGCGTGTGCGCCGCGCGTTTGAAGATTTCGATGTAGGCGGCGGGCGTCGGCGGCTCGACGCGCGCGCGGTAGCCCATGCGCCGCAAGAAAGCCTCGTCCACTAAATCCTTGTCTTCGAGGTTCGTGGCGAAGACGACCAGCTGCTCGAAGGGCACTTCGATCTTCTTGCCCGTGTGCAGCGTCAAATAATCGACGCGGCGTTCGAGCGGGACGATCCAGCGGTTCAAGAGGTCGGCGGGCGCAACGCGCTGCCGCCCGAAGTCGTCGATGACGAGCGTGCCGCCGTTGGATTTCATCTGAAACGGAGCTTCGTAAAATCTGGCCGCCTCGCTCCAAGTCAAATCGGCGTTCTCCAACGTCAACTCGCCGCCGACGATGACGAGCGGGCGTTCGATGCAGACCCAGCGGCGGTCGTACTCGACGGGCGTCGCCTCGTTCGAGGCCGGGCGATGGTTGTGCGCATCGAACACGCGGATCACCTGACCGTCCACCTCGATGGCGTAGGGAATCCAGATCGCGCCGGGGAGACTGGCGTTGATGCGCTCGGCGACGGCGGTTTTGCCCGTGCCCGGAGGGCCGCTGAGAAACAGGGAGCGGCGCGAATTGACGACGCAGCCCACGGTCTGCATGAGCGAATCCGGCAGCACGAGATCGCGAAAGGCGGCGCGCACCGAGTCCATGGTCGCGTGGCGCGCGGGCACGGCTTGCAGGCGCATCATGTGCGCGTAGTCGCGCAAGGAGACGGGCGCGGCGCCGTCGTAGCCGCAGAAGGCGCGGGCGCGCGCCAGTTGTCCCCAACCCTTATCGAGCATGCCGTAGCGCGTCGCGCCCATCGCCGATTGCAGTTTCACCTCGATCAGCTTCTCGCGGTAGAGCTGCTGGAGAATCTCCTCCGTCAGGGCGCGCGGCAGGCACATGCGCTCGGTCACGTTGGCGGTGGAAGGTTCGGGCAGCGCGGCCACGATCTTGAGGGCGAGGTCGCAGAGGAAACTCTGCGGCACATCCGTCTCGGCGAGTTCTTCCGGCACGGGCGGCCCCATGCTCTCCACTTCCATGCGCGTCAGTATGTTGGTATGCGTCATATGATTTGTCCGTGGTCAGTTGTCCGTGGTCAGTTGTTTGCCTTTAATCGTCGGTTGTTCAATTTCATCTTTGGCCGCTCGTTCGTCAGTCACAGGCGACTGACGACTGACAACGGACAAGGGACGCCGCTTCGGCTCCGTGGCCGCCGCGCGCGTAGAGTTCGGAGAGGCGGCGCAGGACGAACTCGGACTGTGGCTGCACGCGGCGCGCGGCCTCATAATGTGCGATGGCTTCACCGTCGCGCCCCGCGCGTTCGAGCATGGCGGCGACGTTGAGGCGACCCTGATACTCGCCGCCGGAGCGCGCGAAGCTCCGGTAGGCGTCGTCGTACTTGCCGAGGCGCGACTGCGCGAGCGCGAGGTTGTTCCAGATGCGCTCGTCGGCGGGCGCGAGGCGCGCGGCGCGCTTGAGGCGGGCGACGGCCGCGCGGTAATTGCCGTTCAGGTAGAGCGAGTAGCCGAGAT
>DASQNL010000371.1:0-4989 GCA_035644995.1 Pyrinomonadaceae bacterium
GTTGATGCGCAAATGCCACGCCGCGCTCAAAGCGGGCGGTCGCGCCGTGACGCTCGAATTCGTCCCCAACGAGGATCGCGTGACGCCGCCCGTCGAAGCCGCCTTCGCCCTCGTCATGCTCGGCACGACGCCCGCAGGCGACGCTTACACGTTCTCCGAGTTTGAACGCATGTTTCAGAACGCGGGCTTTGCGCGCAGCACGGCGCACCAGACGATGCCCGGCCACATCATCGTTTCATACAAGTAAGGAAATTTGGATAAAGGATCAACCTTCAAGGAACTGATATGAATTTACGCACCACCCTTCGACCGCTCTTTTTCTCTCTCTCGATCATCGCCGTGATGACGCTCGCCGGGTCGTCCGTGCGGCAGGCCGCCGCATCCGATCCGGGCGGCGGCGATTGGCCGATGTGGGGCGGCACGCCCGACCGCAACATGGTCTCGAACATGAAGGGCATTCCCGTGAGTTGGGACGTGGCAAAAAAGACGAACGTCAAATGGGTGACCGCGCTCGGCTCGCAGACTTACGGCAACCCGGTCGTGGCGGGCGGGCAGGTCTACGTCGGCACGAACAACGAGGCGCCGCGCGACCCGAAGGTGAAGGGCGACAAGGGCATTCTGATGGCCTTCCGCGAAACGGACGGCGAATTTTTGTGGCAGGCCGTCACCGACAAGCTCGTGGCGGGTCGCGTCAACGATTGGCCGTATCAGGGCATCTGCTCGTCGCCGCTCGTCGAGGGCAAGATTCTCTACTACGTGACGAACCGCGGCGAGGTCGTCGCGCTCGACACCGAAGGCTTCCGCGACAAAGAGAACGACGGCGCGGTCAAGGATGAGAAGTTGAACGGCGAAAAGGATGCCGACGTGATCTGGAAGTTCGACATGATGGAGGAGGTCGGCGCGTTTCCGCACAACATGTCGAACTCGTCGCCCGTCTCCTTCGGCGACCTCATTTACGTCAGCACGTCGAACGGGCAGGACGAGAGCCACGTCAACGTCCCCTCGCCGAAAGCCCCGGCCATCATCGCCCTGAACAAGCGGACGGGCAAACTCGTCTGGGAAGACAACTCCGTCTTCGATAAGATTCTGCACGGCCAGTGGTCTTCGCCCACCGTGGGCAAGCTCGGCGGCGTGGATCAAGTCGTCTTCGCGCAGGGCGACGGCTGGGTGCGCGGCTACGAAGCCCTCACCGGCAAGAAGCTCTGGGAGTTCGACCTCAACCCGAAAGATTCCGTCTGGCCGAAAACGCGCAACGAAGTGATCTCGACGCCCGTCATCTACGAAGACAAAATCTATCTCGCCAACGGCCAAGACCCCGAACACGGCGAGGGCGTCGGCCACCTCTACTGCATCGACCCGACGAAGCGCGGCGACATCACCAAGACCGGCATGATCTGGCACTACGACAAAATCCGCCGCTCCGTCTCGACGCCCGCCATCAAGGACGGTATCGTCTATTACCCGGACTTCAGCGGCTTCCTCCACGCGCTCGACGCGAAGACGGGACAGGTTTATTGGACGCACGACCTGTTTGCCGCCGTCTGGGGTTCGCCCATCATGATTGACGGCAAACTCTACCTCGGCGACGAGGACGGCGACATAGTGATCCTCCAAGAGGGCAAAACGAAGAAGGTTATCGCCGAAATCAACATGGCGAGCAGCGTCTACTCGACGCCCGTCCCGGCCAACGGCACGCTCTTTATCGCCAATCGCAACCAACTCTACGCCATCGCCGAACAGGCTCCGCCGGCGGCGACCCCGGCCAAGAAACCCGAACAACCGAAGAAGCCTTAACGAAGGGATGAGGGATGAGGGATGAAGAAGAATTGATTCATTGGTTCATTTCTTCATTGAATCAATGAACCGATGTATCAATGAATCAATTCTTCTTCCCTCCGCCCTCATCCCTCGATTCACATGCAGCCTTTCGATTTCCAACTACGCACGCGTGTCGTCTACGGGGCGGGTGCGCTCGCGCGTCTCGGCGCGCTGGCGCGCGAGTTGGATTTCCGGCGCACGCTCGTCGTCGCGGATCGCGGTCTCGTCGCCTCCGGCCACGTCGCGGAGGCGGCGGGAGTATTGGCAGCGGCGGGGGTCGAGGTCGTTCCCTTCCACGAGTTCGACGCGAACCCCGACACGAGCATGTGCGCGCGCGGGCGCGATGTCGCCGCGCCGCACGGGGTTGATTCGATCATCGGACTGGGCGGCGGGAGTTCGCTCGATTGCGCGAAGGGCATCAACTTTCTTTTGACGAACGGCGGCGAGATGCGCGATTACCACGGCTACGGCAAGGCCGCGCAGGCCATGCTCCCGATGATCGCCGTCCCCACCACGGCCGGCACGGGCAGCGAGGCGCAAACCTACGCGCTCATCTCCGACGCCGCCACCCACGTCAAGATGGCTTGCGGCGACGCGAAAGCCGCCTTTCGCATCGCCCTGCTCGACCCCGCGCTCACCGTCTCGCAACCGGCCGCCGTCACCGCCTCCGCCGGTTTCGACGCCATCGCGCACGCCGTCGAAAGCTACGTCACGACCCGGCGCAACGCCGTCTCCGACACGTTCGCGCGCGAGGCGTGGCGGCTGCTCGAAGCGAACTACGAGCGCGTGCTCGCCTACCCCGCAGACCTCGAAGCGCGCGGCGCGATGCAACTCGGCGCACACTACGCCGGGGTGGCGATTGAGCATTCCATGCTCGGCGCGACCCACGCCTGCGCCAACCCGCTCACGCAACGCTACGGCACCACGCACGGCGAAGCCGTCGCGCTCTTGCTGCCGCACGTCGTCCGCTGGAACGCCCGCGTCGTCGCCCCGCGCTACGCCGAACTCGCGCGCCTCGCCGGACGCCAGGTGCGCGCGGGCGAGGACGCGGGCGAAGCTCTGGCGGCGCGGCTCGAAGAGTTGAAAGCGGCGGGCGCGCTCGACCCGGATTCGAACGTGGCGCGCGTGCCGCCCGGTGATCTCGAAACGCTCGCCGCCGACGCCGCGCGGCAATGGACGGGCACGTTCAACCCGCGCCCCTTCGACGCGGGCGGCGCGCTCGAGCTCTATCGCCGCGCCTTGCAATTACAACTTCAAAACGTTTGAGGACATGCCAGCCGTGAAACAGGAATCTCTCTCAACCCGCCGACGCCCGCGCGCGTTTACGCGCTCACTAATTTTAGCTTTCGCCTGTTTACTATCGCCCGCGCACGTCGCCGCGCAGTGGGCTGACGCCAACACGTGGTCGCAGTTTCGCGGCAATCATCAGTTGACGGGCGTGTCGAAGGCCGACGTGTCGAAAAATTTACGGCCGCTCTGGAATTACGAGGCGGGCGCGGGCATTGAATCGTCGGCGGCCATCGCGGGCGGCACGGTCTACGTCGGCTCGCAGGACGGCGTGCTGGCCGCGCTCGATCTCGGCAACGGCGCGGTGCGCTGGAAGTACAACACGGGCAGCAAGGAAGGTATCGGCGAGTCGTCGCCCGCCGTGGCGAACGGACTCGTCTACGTGGGCGACCTCGGCGGGACGGTTCACGCCGTCAACGCCTCGAACGGGCGCGCCGCGTGGACGTTCAAGACCGGCGGCGAGATCAAGTCTTCGCCCGTCGCCGTGGACGACAAAATCCTCATCGGCTCATACGACGGCCATCTCTACTGTCTCGACGCTAAGAGCGGCGCGGTGCGCTGGAAGGTGAAGACGGGCGGCCCCGTCCACGCCACCGCCGGCGTCTCGAACGGCACGGCTTACATCGCGGGCTGCGACGAAATCTTTCGCGCCATCCGCATCTCCGACGGGCGCGAACTCTTCACGGTCGTCTCAGGCGCGTACACCGGCGCGTCGCCCGCCTTGATGAACAACTCCGCCTTCTACGGCACGTTTGATAATGACGTGCTCGGCGTCAGTCTCTCGGCGCGCCGCATCTCCTGGCGTTACCGCAACGCGCAAAGACAGTTTCCCTTCTACTCTTCGGCGGGCGCGGTGGAAAACCGCGTCGTGCTCGGCGGGCGCGACAAGTACGTGCATTGCCTCGACGCGCGCACGGGGCGCGCCTTGTGGACTTTCGCCACGCGCGCCCGCGTCGAATCGTCGCCCGCGCTGGCCTCCGGGCGCGTCTTCGTCGGTTCGAGCGACGGCCGTTTCTACGTGCTCGATTTTTACAGCGGCGCGAAGCTCTGGGAGTTCGAGGCGGGCGCGGCTCTCTCCGCCTCCCCCGCCATCGCCTCCGGGCGCATCGTCATCGGCTCGCAGGACGGGCGCGTCTATTGTTTCGGGTAAATAGTTCAACTTATGATTGTGAGGTGAATGGCGGGAAGATGCTAAAATGCGCGTAGAGGGAACAACTTATGAGTAAAACTATCACGCCGGAAGCAGCGGCTAATGACGCCGCAGAGTATGAAGAGGCGGTCGAGCTAATGTTTGCGGAAATGAAACAAGCCAACGAAAAGATGGAGAGCGATCAGGAAGAGATAGTCCGGCTGAGGACGGAAACAAGCGAAATACTGGCCAGGTTGAAAGCGGCCTGAAGCGCTGTGGAAACAATTTTATGAAGCGGTCAAGCAAATACTGCTCCTGACCATCCAGACGCAACAGAACCGCGAAGAGATCAAAGAACTAAGGTTGCAAGTACGCGAAGTGGCCTCTGCTTTGGAGCGTCTGGCTTACGAAGTCCACAGGATTGGCGAGAAGGTAGATTATGCCGCCAAAGAAGAGGCTCACGAACGCGAGAAGTTAGCCCTCCGGCTGGAAAACGAACTGCTCAAATTTGAACGGCGGCTACCTCCAAGCAAGGAAGCTGAAACGCCCAAAGGCTAATTTTCTCTCCGTGGCTGTCCGCCCGTTCTACTCCGCCTCCCCCGCCATCGCCTCCGGGCGCATCGCCGTCGGCTCGCAGGACGGGCGCGTCTACTGTTTCGGGTAAGGGGAGAGGGGGAAAGGGTAAAGGGTCAAAGACAAAAACTTGCTTGCCCGCCCGCACCGCTTCTTTCTCTGTCCTGATCCTTTACCCCTTC
>DASQNL010000372.1:0-2134 GCA_035644995.1 Pyrinomonadaceae bacterium
CGTGGATGGCGCGGGCGACGAGTTCTTTGCCCGTGCCGGATTCGCCCGTGACGAGCACGGTGACATCGGAGGAGCGGATTTTGTGGACTTCTTCGACGAGGCGCGTCATGGCCGGCGACGAGTGGATGAATCCCGGCATGAGTCCCGTGCTGGTGTAGGTGTTTTGCTCCTGCGCGCTGCGGCCGGAACCGACGCGCGCACGCAGGGCGCAGACGTTCATGCCGAGTTCGACGACGCGGAGCAGGGAATCAATCGGCAGGCCGCCGGAAAGCGTGGCCGCGGCGCGCGGCTCGATGTAGAGCAAAGCGGGCGTGGCGTTGGTCGGGCGGAGCATGATCACGGTCGAGTCGTGTTCGAGCGCGAACTTCTCGCGCTCCACGTCGTTCTTCGCCATGCAGAGCGAGTTCGCCAACTCGGCGTTCGCTTCGCTCGCGCCGCCGTGCGAGACGACGACCTTGATCGTGCCTTCTTCGTCGAGTTCTGTGATGAGCACGCGCCGCGCCTTCGTCTCCTGATCGAGGACGGCGGCGAGTTCGCGCAGGAGCAGTTCGCGCGAGGCGACGGCTTCGGCCAGACGCAGGGTGAGCAGTTGCGCGAAGGCCGAAGTCTCGTGCCGTTGCTCGGTCGTGTTGACTTCGATTGAGGCGAGCGCGTCTTCCGCGCGCGCGATGTCGAGTTGCGCGCCGAGTTCGCGGAAGGTGTGCAAGGCGCGGGAGAAGTGTTCGGCGGCGCGTTCGGGCTGGACGCCCTCGTAGGCGCAGCCGAGTCCGTAGAGGGCGAGCGCGGTGCGATAGCGGTCGCCGAGGATCGAGTAGATCGAGACGCTGCGACCGAGGTGGTGGATGGCGAGAGTGGAGTCGGATTGAGCGAGGGCGAGCAGGCCGTGGATGCGTTGCGCCTCGCCCGCGACGGCCATGTCGGCGGCGGAGTCGCTCGTCTGCTCGGTCACTTTCTGCAATTCGGAAGCGCACTCGCGCGGGTCGTCGCAACGCAGGTAGACTTCGGCGAGCAGCAGGCGCGCATCGCAGACGGCCTGCCGATCTCCGATGCGCTCGGCGAGCGAGAGCGCCTGCATGCTCTCATCCAGCGCGCGCGTGGATTCCTCCATCGCCAGGTGACAGCGCGCCAGCGTGCGCAGAGCCTGACAGGCGTACCACTTGTTGCCGTGGTCGTGCGAGAGCCGGACGGCGCGTTGCAGGTGCTCCTGAGCTTTCAAGAGGTTGCCGCGCAGCATCTGCAACTCGCCGAGCGAGTCGAGCACCATCGGCACGACCTTGTCTTTCGCGCCCTGCTCATCGAACTCCGCGGCACGCGCCAGCGCGCGTTCCAAAACGGTCTCGGCGCGCGTCCAGTCGCCGACGAGCGTGAGATTGATGCCGAGATTGTTGTAGCCGAGGACGGCGTTGGCCTTGTGCTCCGTGCGCTCGTAGTAGTCAATCGCCTTTTCCAGATAGCGAATGCCGTCGTGCGGGCGTTTGAGAAACCAGCACGCGCCGGCCATGTTGGCGTAAATCTTCCCCAGCATGAAGGGCGCGGGATGATCGCCGACGAGTTTCAAAGCCTGCTCGTAGTATTCGAGCGACTGCTCGTAAGCACCTTCTAAAATACATTCGAGCGCGAGGCCGCGATAGGACTCGGCCATCCCGCGCCAGTCGCCGGTGTTGCGAAAATGGCTGAGGGCGAGTTGCGAGTTGTCGCGGGCGATGGGGTATTCGTTGATGTGCCGGTAGACGCGCGCAAGCGCGATGTAGATGGCGCCGAGTTGCGCGCTCGATGCGGTTTCGGTCGCTTCGCGCAGCGTCGCGTTCAAGAGGGCGATGGCCTTCGGGTGGTCGCCCGTGTAGTTGTAGGCGAGGCCGAGTTGGACGCGGAGGAAGACGGAGATTTCCGGTTCGAGACCGGCGCGCGCCTGCGGGTCTTCGTACATCTGCACGGCCGCGAGCGAATCGTTGTAGCGTCCCTGCGTTTCCAACGAGACGGAGAGCATGCAGCGCGCCTGTGCGAGCAGTTCATCATCGTCGCGCGTGGCCTTGATGATCTGCGTGAGGCGCGTCTCGGCCTCGGCGGCCTGACCGCGGTCGATGAATTCGCGCGTCGCCTCGATCTCGGCCGCCAGCGCGGCGTGCGCGGCCTG
>DASQNL010000373.1:0-2977 GCA_035644995.1 Pyrinomonadaceae bacterium
ATGTCTATGAAACTTTACGTCGGCAACCTCGCTTTTCAAACTTCGAGCGAAGACTTGCAGCAGTTGTTCTCGCAGGCGGGCACGGTCGAGTCGGCTTCGGTGGTCGAAGACCGCGAGACGGGTCGCTCACGCGGCTTCGGCTTCGTCGAAATGTCTTCCACTGAAGAAGGCAATGCGGCGATCCAACAATTCAACGGCCAAGAGGTCGGCGGTCGCGCGTTGAATGTCAACGAAGCGAAGCCGCGCGAAGACCGCGGCGGCAACCGTGGCGGTTTCGGCGGTGGTCGTAACGGCGGCGGCAATGGCGGCGGACGCGGCGGCTACGGCGGCGGCAACTCGCGCTACTAATTTACCCACGGCTACGGCCGACCACACTCTGACAAAAATTGCCTCCGGTACGTGTATTCGTGCCGGAGGCTTTTTCCTGTTGTTGCCGGAAGATGCCGCCGCCCGCAGAATATACACTGGCGCGCTCAACCTTGCGTCGGCTAAACTGGCGACCAAAGTTTCCGTGCGTTTAACTGATTGAGCGTCGCCGGCACTGCCCCTTACCTCCGGAGGACTTTTCGTGAACAAAAGAATAATGCGGCTATCGTTGTTCTCAGTGGCGTCAACGGCGTTGGTGCTGCTCTCGGTCTGCTGTGTGTCAAGGGCGCAAGCGCAGAGTCCCCCCGTTTCGGAGGCACGGAAGATTCCATTCAATCGCACCCTGCGCACCCCTTGTGCGGAGAAAAGGATTCGCCTGAATGGCGATTTTCAGGTGCAGTTCAAAGTCATCCGCGAGGGCGGCGGGCAAATATCGGTCGAGGGCAATATCGACGCAGATCGGATTACCGGTTACGGGCTTAGCAGTCGCGGCAGATATGAGGCCGTCGGCGTAGGTCGCTTGGAATCGAGCGGCCCTTCGCCGACCAGTTTCACTTATGTCTTCAACTTCGCGCTCAACAAATCGGGGAGCACGGAGACTTTGATGGGACACGTTAAATTTCGCATCAGCGTCAACGCGCAGGGCGGCGTAAATACGAGCGTCCTCGAAGCGAACATCGATTGTGCCAGCTAGAAGTTTCCCGCGCCTCAATCCCGCCGGGGGCGCACCGCAAAAGTTGATTTCGCATCTATAAGTTGGGCGTGCGCGTTCTGTTCAACTCAATATATTGTATTTCTCAGGTAAATATTTATTCAGAGTAACCCTTGCGCATTAGTCCCGGCGGTGATAGATTTTGCCCCGGCCTCTTCTGTACTCGTCGGCAAAATGATAGCCCGGCTGCGCCATGAATTATCTCAGATTCGACGTTAGACATTTTGCTCCCGTCCTGCTCTCGGTCGTCTGCCTGCTTTCCCTCTGCCAGAGCCTCCGGTCGCAATCGCGCACCGACAATCGCCAAAGCGTCGCGCCGCTTAAAATACTTAACAGCAATAGAGAGAAGGACGGGCTGCGTGGCGCGGTGCGCCGCCTCCGCACCGAGGTGGCTAAAGTTCACTTCGAGCCGCACGGCGCAGTCGAAGGCGTCCGTTCCCTGCTCGAAGTTACCGTCTATGACATCAACGGCAGACGGATCGATAACAAAACCTATCCCGTGGTCAATACTCCCCTCGGTCAAGAGACATACGATTATGATGAGGCTGGACGCTTGTTGAGAACGACGGTGCGCAATGAACAAGGTGTCGTTCTCAGTCGCACTGAATACTCTTATGAATTCGATGCGGTGGGTAATTGGATAAAGATGACATCATCCGTGGTGGTCTCGGAATCCGGCCGACAGAGACTTGAGCCGGTCGAGGTGGCTTACCGCACTATTGTTTATTACGCGGGAGGCGATGCCGGAGCGCAGGTTGTAGGCGAAGAAGCAAGGGCGACCAGTCCCGCCGCCCTGACGCACGCGGGCAAAGATTCTTTCCCGCAAAGCGAGCGCGTGGCGAACAGTGCAAAAGCCGCGCCGCCGCCGTCCGCTTTACCCACAGGCGGCGCGCCGACCGGGAAAGAACCGCCGCGCACGAGTCCCGATGTTTCGACGAGCACGCCCTTTGAAGTCGAGAAGCTGACGGATGTCGGGCTGATCAACGACAAAGCTCTCAGCTTACCGGGGCCTGCCTACCCGGTTAACTGGAGAAAAGCCGCCACGCCCATCAACGTGACGGTCGAAGTCGTCATTGACGAGACCGGGCGCGTCACTTACGCGCGGGCGGTCGCAGGCCCGCGGGAATTGTGGCGGGTCGCGGAAGATGCGGCGCGGCGTGCCGGTTTCCTTCCGTTCCGGGCGGAGCGAAGGCCGTTCAAGGTGAAAGGTCTCCTCAGCTATAGCTTTCCTTTCGACCCGCGCTAAGGCGGGCACACGCTCATCCCTGTCGCCTGAAGATGTTGAGGATCGAATAACTGATGCAGCACATGCGCTTCATGGTTTTGACCGGCCACCTCGACGACTACTCCCTGCCGGGACTCATCAAGATGCTTCACGGCCAGCGCAAGACGGGGCGTTTGCAGATCGACTACGCGGAATCGCCGGCCGCCTTTTATTTCGAAGACGGCCGGCTGGTTGATGCAAAGATCGGGAATTTGAGGGGGCTTGAGGCGGTATACCTGTCGCTCTCTCTGGCGGGCGCATCGTTTAATTTCAACCCCTTAATCAAGTCGCCTGAGAGAACCGTCGAGGAGCGGGAGCAGAAGTTAATACAGGGTTTGCTCGAAGCGTCGTCCGGCAGTATCACTTCAGACTTACCGGATACAAACGGGCATGAGAGGGCTTTGACGCCACTCTCAACGGCCACCGCAACAACATCTTTACTACCGGCCGCCGACACTCAACCCGCCCCGTTGCGAGCGCAGGTTGAAGAACGCCTGCTGGCCGAGGTGGGGGCTGCGCTCGCATCGCACTCAAAGCGGTTCAGCCGCGAGCGGGCAATTTACGCAACCGTCATTGCCGCGCTCCTGCTGCTTACATTTATTTCGAGGATGCGAAACGACGCGCCGCTCGCGCCG
>DASQNL010000374.1:0-3279 GCA_035644995.1 Pyrinomonadaceae bacterium
CGTGGATGGCGCGGGCGACGAGTTCTTTGCCCGTGCCGGATTCGCCCGTGACGAGCACGGTGACATCGGAGGAGCGGATTTTGTGGACTTCTTCGACGAGGCGCGTCATGGCCGGCGACGAGTGGATGAATCCCGGCATGAAACTCTGGCTGGCGAGGGGCGATTGCTCCGCGCCGTCAAAACCTTCGCGCGCCTTCTCGCGAAACGCACACACGTCCAGACCGAGTTCGACCATGCGGAGCAGCGGGTCGAGCGAGAGGCCGCCGGGGAGCGTGGCCGCTCCCGGCGGAGATAAAAGAAGGGTGGCGGGCGGCGCGCTCGTCGCGCGTAGTTCGATGATCTCCGCTTGATGTTCGGCCGCGACGCGCGCTCGCTCTCCCGCGTCTTCCGCGCGCCGCAATTTCCCCAGCAGTTCCCCGCCCTCGTCTTCCATCCAGCCGTGCGATACGACGACGCGGTCGCGCGCCTCTTCTTCGCCCGGCTCGGCGATCAAAATCCGGCGCGCGTCCGTCTCCTGATAGATGACGGCGGCGAGTTCGCGCAGGAGCAGTTCGCGCGAGGCGACGGCGTCCGTCAGTCTGAGCAAGATTAAATGCGTGAGGTCGTCGAAGCGCGTTTGGCTCGCGACCGGAGCATCGCCGCCGCCGGAACTTCGGCCGAGCGCGCTGAGGGCTTCCGCGGCGCGCTCGATGTCGAGTCGCGCGCCTAGCTCGCGGAAAGTTTCGGCGGCGCGCGTAAGGGATTCGTGCGCGCGTTCGGGTTGCACCTCGGCGTAGGCGCGCCCCAGATCGTAGCGCGAGCGCGCGCTGCGATAGCGGTCGCCGAGCATCTCGTAGATGGAGACGCTGCGGCCGAAGTGTTGCGCGGCGAGCATCCGGTCGCCGCGCGCGAGCGAGAGCAGGCCGTGGAGACGCTGCGCTTCGCCCGCGACGGCGAGGTCGGCGGACGTGTCGGCCGTCTCGCTCAAGACCGGGTTCAACTCCTGCTCGCAGCGGGCGAGGTCGCCGCGCCGGAGATGAGTTTCGCCGAGCAACAGGCGCGAGTCGCAGACGGCTTGCCGGTCGCCGATGCACTCGGCGTATTCAAGCGCACGTGTGCCGTCGGCGAGCGCGCTCTCTAACTCGTTCAGGGCGAGATGGCAGCGACCGAGCGTGCGTAGAGCTTGCCCGGCGTACCACTTGTTGCCGTGCTCCTCGGACAGTTCGACGGCGCGGGCGAGATACTTTTCGGCCTCACCCAGTTCGCCGCGCAGCAGCAACAATTCGCCGAGCGAGTCGAGGATCATCGTCTGCTCGCCGCGCTTGTCCGTTTGGGAGGCCAGGGCGAGAGCGCGTTCGAGAGCTTCCTGCGCGCGATCCCATTCGCCGACGAGAACGAGGTGGATGCCGAGATTGTTGTAGCCGTCGGCGGCGTTGGCCTTGTGCTCGGTGCGCTCGTAATAGCTGATCGCCGTCTCTAGATATTTGATGCCGTCGTGCGGCCGCTTGAGAAACCAGCAGACGCCCGCCATGTTCGTGTAGATTTTGCCGAGCAGGTAAGGCGCCGGGTGATCGCCGACGAGTTTCAACGCCTGCCCGAAATGTTCGAGCGCGGGTTCGTAGTTGCCTTCGTAAACTCCCGCCAGCGCGATGCCGAAATTGGCTTCGGCCAGGCCGCGCCAGTCGCCCGTGCCGCGAAAATGTTCGAGGGCTTTCTGCGCGTGGTCGCGCGCGATGGTGTACTCGTTGATGTTGCGATAGACGCGCGCGAGCGCGACGTAGACCGAACCGACCTGCGCGCCGCCGCCGTGCTCCGTCGCTTCGCGCAGCGTCGCGTTCAAGAGGGCGATGGCCTTCGGGTGATCGCCCGTGTAGTTGTAGGCGAGGCCGAGTTGGACGCCGAGGTAGATCGAGGAGACGGGGTCGCACTTGGTGCGCTCCTCCGGCTGCTCGTACATCTGCACCGCTTCGAGCGATTCGCGGTAACGCCCCTGCATCTCCAAGGCCGCCGAGAGCAGACAGCGCGTCTGCGCCAGCAGCGTCGCATCCTGCCGCGAGGCGCGCACGAGCGCGGCCGTCCGCTTCAAGACCTCGGAAGTGAGACCCTGATCGAGCAGCAGACGCACGTCTTCCAGTTCGCGTTCGAGCGACCGGCGCGCGGCCTGTGCGCGCGCACGCGCCTCGCTCAAACTCGCGAGGCCGGACTCTCCCCCTGGTGTCTCCTTGCCCATTCTCCGGCGGCCTCCACAGGAACCTTCGCGTCTCGAAACTGCAATCACAGGGGAATTATGGCGGCGGCGGCCGGTATCGCACGCCTCTCGCCCACACGTGGGCAAGAAAAACCGTTCAAGGACGACGCGACCGCTCAAAGTTTGGGGTTCAATATAGTGGCTGCGTTGCTAAATCACAAATTGCAAGTTCGGGCGTGGGAGAGACGGGAGGGACTTGCTTCAAACGGGAGTCGGAAGATAGACGGTATCGTAGCGGCTGTGCAGTTTGAAGCCCGCGCGCCGGTAGAAGGCTTGCGCCGCTTCGTTATGTTCGTTGACGAGCAGACACAACGACTGCGCGCGCAACAACAATTCGCGGCTCAACTGCGACAGGCAGCGCAGCCCGTAGCCCTTGCCGCGCTCGTCCGCGTTCACGTACACGCCTTCGAGATAGATCACCTGCGGCGTATCGGAAAAAATGTCGGCCTTGAAGATCAAACGCCCGTCTTCGATCCACACCCAGACGCGCCCCGCCTCGATGCGTCGCGCCAGCCGCGCGCGAAAACCTTCCGGGTCAACTTCCAACGGGTTGATCAAACTCTCTTCAAAAGCCAACTGCGCGTGAACCGTGGCGACCGGCGATAAATCGTCCGGCCGCGCCGGTCGCAAACCCGGCACGGACTCGCGCACCGCGACCGGCCACGACAGTTCCAGCAGTAGTTCTCGCTGCACGCGTAACGGCGACTCGCCCGCGCTCGCGTATCCAGACCAGAACCGCTCGACCGATTCGCACTCGCCGAGGATGACGCGCCCATTGCGCCGGGCGCGCGCCAGCCGCGCGAACGCTCCGACCGTCTCGTCGCATTCGCTCGCAAACAGGATGTGATGCCCGATCAAAGCCACGCCGGTGATCTCGCCCCGCGCATCGCGGCAAGCGTAAAAATCGCCGCGATTCAGATGCCGCGCAAAACCGTTATCGCGGATCAAGCTCGACATGATGACGTTTTGCACGGGATGCGCGACGAGAAAGTTCAGGGCTGCTCCCTCCTGTCCATGAGTGAGAAGGTGCGGCGAGGAGATGCCCCTGTCCG
>DASQNL010000375.1:0-9719 GCA_035644995.1 Pyrinomonadaceae bacterium
GAATAGTTACATAATCCGGTGTCTGTTCAGGAGGTCGGTAAAGCGCCGCCTAAAAGGGCTTATGGATGACCTCTGTTGGCTTAACTTTAGGCTATAACGGCACGGCATAAAGTTTTTTCAGAGGAAGCAGCACTTCTTCATTTCTACCTCCTGAACAGTAACTATGAGGCCATTCGGTCAATAATTCCAAGTTCTGTTCCTGAGATTCATCCCGAGCTTTTAGGAATCCAACAATACGTCCGGGTGTTTATCCGCAATCGCAAGCAATTTCAGGGCAGCGTCGCTCGGCTCGCGGAATCCCTGCTCCCACGCCTGAATCGTTTTAGTGCTGACATTAAGGAGCCGGGCGAATACCGACTGTGAGTAATTGAAGTGTCAGGCAGACTATTTTCCATTACGACCCGCAGTCAAGCGGCGCTCTCGACTACATGCGGATAGCTAAGGAGCTGATGAATGACTTCGAAGAAGAAACGGAAGTACGGCGACCTAACAGATCAAATCGCAAGTAATAACGATCCCGATGTCTTCGCAGCCTTTACCGGGACACAAGCAGGTGTGGGCGGGGGAGCTAAGATTCTCTCTGAAAGAGTGTCGGAAGTACGCCGAACAACTCCGCTCAACGGGGCAGGGAATTAACCTTCCGGGTGGTTACGTAACGACGATTCTGCGCACCGGCGAAGCGGATGATGCCATTGCGGCTTTCCTGATGTCTGAGGAGAAGGCGGTTCCTATCGATGTGAGCGGATGCCCGGATTGCAGTGGTACCGGCTTTTGGTATCCGAACGGACTGGAGAAGGGCGTTAAGAGATGCACACACGCGCGCCTGATTGAGGACGAATGATGTCCGACTATCCAAGCATCTACTCAACGCGTGATGAGACGCAAGTGCGTCCCCGCAACGGTGCAACCACTCGAACCAGAAGGCAATCTCATCGCCTGTTTGGATTGTGGTAACCCTACTTCTCGTTATGTGGAATCATGCCCGCGATGTGGAAGGTTCTTCCAGCGATTTCAGACGGTTGTGAAAGTCGATCAAAACGGCTGGATGTCGACCAATGCATTTGGCCTCCTACTCGCCGCCGGGAATGACCATCCTGTGGGCAGTTGTCGCGCGGCCGAGGTGGTGGTGTGTAGGGCTAGTAGGTGATAGGGGGTATGTTGGCTGGAACGGTTAGCGGCACCTTCGGCCGCGGCTCACCACTCACATCACAAGGATGCTGCTGAATTGCTCAGCCTCTTCATGATGCAGGCGCGCGGGGTGGGATGTGTGTGCGTCTCCGGTTCCGACTAATGCCTCTGCGCCGGCGGCGTCTACCGGCCTTGAGAATAAGTAACCCTGCCAGTACGGACACCCCATTGCTTTAAGCTGCGCTAACTGTCCCTTCGTCTCGACCCCTTCGGCGATGACATCCATCCCGAGGTTAGTGGCGAGCGTCAGGATGGTACGGACGATCTCGGAGTTCTCGCCGGCGTCGCCCATCCGCATGACGAAAGAGCGGTCGATCTTCAGCGTATTGACGGGGAACCGGTGCAGGTAGCTCAGGCTGGAGTAGCCGGTGCCGAAGTCGTCGATGGAGAGCTGCACGCCCATGCCACGCAACTGCACCAACATCGCGCTGGCCTCCTCTGCGTTCTCCATCATGATGCTCTCCGTGATCTCAAGCTTCAGGCACCTGGGGTCGAGATCCGTCTCGTGAAGAATCTGCTTCACACAGCCGATCAGGTTCGGCTGGAGGAACTGTTTGCCTGAGAGGTTCACGCTGATTGTGAGGAGGCGGTTGTCGAACGACAGCCTCTGCCACTCCCGCATCTGCCGGCACGACTCCCTGAGCACCCACTGGCCTATCTCCACGATCATCCCCGTCTCTTCCGCCACGGGGATGAACTCGGTCGGCGGAAGGAAGCCACGCTCCGGGTGCACCCACCTTACCAACGCCTCGAAGCCTGCCACCCGGTTCGAATCCAGCGAGATAATAGGCTGGTAGTAGACCTGGAACTCGCCGCGCTCGACCGCGCGCCGCAGGTCGTTCTCCAGTTGCAGGCGCTCGACGGCGCGCGCGTGCATGTCGGAGTCAAACAGCTCGTAGCGCGCCTTGCCCTTCTCCTTGGCGCGGTACATGGCTGTGTCGGCATCGCGCAGCACGCTCTCAGGGTTCTCGTAACCGGGGGCGTTCAGCGCGATGCCAATCGAGGCGGTGGTAAAGACCTCGTGGCCGCCAAGGTTGAAGGGGGCAATCAATTCCTCCTGCACGCGCTCGGCGATACGGATCGCGTCTCCCTCGTCCTCAAGCCCGTCGAGCAGGACGGCGAACTCGTCGCCACCGAGGCGCGCGACCGTGTCGGTCGGACGCAGATGCCCTTCAAGCCTTCTGGCGATAGTGATGAGGAGCTGGTCGCCCGCGGCATGACCCAGGGAGTCGTTGATGTACTTGAAGCGGTCGAGGTCGAGGAAGATCAGGGCGTAGGAGTGATCAGGGTGGCGCTTGGCGCGCTCGATGGCGAGGCGCAGGTGGTCGGTCAGCAGCATCCTGTTCGGCAGCCCCGTCAGGGCGTCGTGGTAGGCGGCGTGGCGGAAGTGCTCGCGGCTCTCTTTCAGCGCGTAGTTGGCGCGCTCCAGTTCCTGAACGTGCTGCTCGGCCTGCTCGGCGCGCTCGCGCTCTGATCTCTCGGCCTGTGCGGCCGTGGCCTTGATGTCATTGAGATAGCGGCTGTAGGTGAGGTAAACGACGAAGATGACGGGAACCGCGACCGCGAGGGCGTAGAGGCCGACCGTCCCGTCGAAGATTACGACTACACCGGCGGCAGCCGCACCGGCGAGGTAAGTGACCGAAGACCAGAGGTAATGCCTGCTCCAAGTCTGCCACAGCGGGCTCGACGTCTTGACCGCCAGCCCCGCCGCCACCAGCCCGGTGTTGGCTGCATACTGCACGAGCGCCATCACGACGACGGCCACCGCGAGTGCGGCCGTCGGGCCGTGCGCGATGGCCGTTATTTCGCCGAAGAGGAGGCGCATGGCTGCGGCGGCGGCGAAGGTTGAGCAGGCCATCACACCGGAGTTGAACAGGACTGTGACCGGCTTCTTGCTCTTACTGACACGCAGGCCGGAGCAGACGCCCTCGGCCGCGGCGAGCAGCACGGCCGGGCCGCCGCCGTAGAGGAGCAGGGCCAGGAAGATGAAGGTGTCGGAGACGGTCAGGTTCGTGTCGAACCGCGGAATCTGCACGGAGAGGCGTGCGCTGGCAGCGACCGTCAGTACGGCCAATAGCAGGAATCGGAGGTCGATAGCTCCGGCCGGGACGGTAGAAGCAGAATAGACAAATGTCGCCGCCCCGAGGAGGACGACCGTCCACCTATAGAGGTCGAAATTCTTCTGTCTGCCCGCTGCCGTGGGTGTGGCGCTCATGGAGTTTTGAGGGGAACTAGGTGCCCTGAAGATAGATGGTGTCGTAGTAACTGCTCAGTTGATACCCGGCCTTCGAGTAGAAGCTGAGCGTGTTGCGGACTTGCTCGTTGACCGTCAGGCAGACGGCGCCCGTGCGCGCGAGGAGCGTATGGCCGAGCTGACTCATGCAGCTCAACCCGTAACCCTTGCCGCGCTCCTCCGGGTTGACGTAGATGCCTTCGAGGTAGGCGGCCTCAGGCGTCTCGGCGATGATGTCGGCCTTGAAGACGAGCCTGCCGCGCTTAGTCCAGACCCAGTACCTGCCCAGCTCGATGCGGCGCGCCGTGCGACGACGGAAGCCTTCCGGATCGCGCTCCATCGGGTTGACGCCGCTCTCCTCGAAGGCCATCGCGGCGTTGACCTCCATAATCTGCTCGATGTCGCGGAGGGTCGCCAAGCGCAGTCCCTTCACGTACTGACGGAGCAGCGGCGGGACGCGCTGCTCCAGCAGCAGCTCGCGGCAGACGAGGCGTGGCGTAGTGCCCGTCTCGGAGTAGCGGCTCCAGAAGTATTCGACTTTCTCCTGCTCGCCGCGGACGAGGTGAGCGAGAGAGCACTCCTGTGCTATGCGGGCGAAGGCGGCCAAGGCGGCCTCGCTCCGCGCCTCGATGAGTGTGGCGTGGCCGATGAGGGCTACGCCTTCGAACCTCCGCCCTTCGCCGCGGCAGGCGTAGAAGGAGCCGCGGTTGAGCGGGCTCTCCAGCCCGTTGTCGCGGATCAGGCTCGCCATGAAGACGGTGTGGATGGGTCGCTCGGCGAGGAACTCTAGGGTCTCCTCCCTCTGGCCGTCGGATAGGGGATCTACCGTCAGGGAAATGTCGGCGGCAGCCGATGGCTGCTGCTTCGTTCCCGGCGCGGCCTCTTTAGATACAGAACTGGCACTCATGGCATCCTCCTGCAATGTGTGAACGGTTAGTAGTTCAGATAGTCGAGGCCGGCATCCAACCGCACCAACGTAGATGGCGCCCAGTCGCCGCTAGTCGTCGCCGACTGCGCCTGGAGCGTGGCGTCCCTCATCATCTGGGAATCGCCGAGCACCACGCCGTCGCCGAGCACCACGCCGTCACCCAGAACAACACCGTCGCCGAGCACCACGCCGTCGCCGAGCAGGGTGCTTACGGCGCAGAAGGGCGTGCCGTCGCCGAGCACCACGCCGTCGCTGGTCATGATGTTGTCGCCGAGCACCACGCCGTCGCCGAGCACCACGCCGTCACCCAGAACAACACCGTCACCCAGAACAACACCGTCACCTAGAACAACACCGTCGCCGAGCACCACGCCCGTGCCGTAGAACTTCTGGTATCGCGTCATCAGGCTCACGCCGCTGGCGTAGGTCTGATAGATGATTATCCCGCCCGACCAGGGGAAGGTGTGGCCGGCGATGATGGTCACGGCGGCCGGGGGCAAGGCGGTCGTCAGCAGCGGCGCGCCCGCGGGCGTGATGTTCGTCAGGTCGGTGCGCACCAGGCGTGCCAGCCTCACCGCGCCATCTATATTGACCTGCCCCGCGCCCTGCTCGAAGGCGTTGAAGCCTCTGAGCTGCTGCGACGTGTACATCAGAACCATCTTGACCATATTCGGCGTCAGCCGTGGGTTGGCCTGGAGCATGAGTGCGGCCGCGCCCGCGGCGACCGGGGTAGCCATGGAAGACCCGTTCAGGTACATCATCCCGCGTCCCTCGACCGGGCTCACGCCGGCGTCGAGTGCCGGGTTCGCCCTGATGAGGTAGTTATCAGGCGACTTGGCGTAAATCAGCTTGTTACCGGGGGCGACGATGTCGGGTTTGATCAGGTTGTCGTAGTGCTTGACGCCGCCCGCGCCCGTCCGGTAGCTGCGCGTCGGCCCGCGTGAGCTGTACGAGGTGACGACATCGTCAGCGCGCGAGTCAGTTCCGAAGGTGTTCGTCGCGCCGACGGTGATGGCCGAGGGCTCGTTGCCGGGGGTGTGGATGTTGCCGTAGACCTTCTCGCCCGCCCCGTTCTTACCGTTATTGCCGGCGGCCGCGAAGACCACCACCCCGGCGTCCACCAGGCGGCGCACGGCGCGGCACAGTGGGTCGGTGCGGTAAGAGTCTACCGCCGGCGCGCCGAGGCTCATGTTTACAACGCGGATGTTGTAGGCGGCACGGTTGCTCATCACCCAGTCGAGCGCGCCGAGAACCCATGAAGTTGTTCCAGCCCCCTGGGAGTTCAGCACGCGCAGGTTGATGATGTTGGCGTTCGGGGCGATGCCGATGTAGGCGGCATTAGAGATGCGCCCGTTGCCCGCGGCCGTCGCCGCGACGTGCGTGCCGTGGCCGTAAGGATCGTCGGTGCGCCCCTCGCCGGTGAAATCACGGCTGTGGAGGACGCGCCTGCCGTTGTTCCTGTCCAGAAACGTCGTGTGGGAGGCTTCGATGCCGGAATCGAGAACGGCTATGCCGACGCCTGAGCCATCCAGACCCGCGGTCGTGATGCCGTTGGTGACGCGGGCGGCGTCCGCCCCGGTGGTGTGGGAGACGTGCCCCATGGACAGCGTCTCACGGTCGGGCGAAATGTAGAGGACTTCGCTGAAACCGGCCAGTTCCTCGACCACCCTCGCGGGAAGTTCGACCGCCCGCGCGTCGAAATTCTGGAAGTATCCCCGGACGCGGACGCCGTTTCTCTGAAGCAGGGCGTTCAGCCTGCCGGTCGCCGGAGCCCTGAGCTGGATGATGACCCCGACGGGCGCATCGCCCGCGCGGCGGACTTTCTCCTTCAGGTCGGGCGAAACCTTGCTGCGGTCGCGCTCGTAGCCCTCCGCGCCCGTTGGCTGTGCGCCCGCAGCCCCGGCCGCGCTCGCGCCCATGCGCTTGACGGGTGGCAGCGCGACGAGGAGAGAGAGAAGCGCGAAGAGTGCCGCCGCTCGTGTCGCAAGATGTGCTCGTTTAGGGGGTATCATGTTCAGTTGTCCTTCCATCGTTAAGGCTCAGGCAAAACTCTCGAAACTATTTGGTCGGGGTAGAGCAGCCGACTTGTTGAGCAGGCAGTGTGGCAAGCGCTTCGCAGAGAAGATGACAATCCGCACGAGCCACCGCCTACGCTTTGCGATACAAGATGTGTGCCACCGCATTTGTCAGGCCAATTTGTCGAATACGAGTGAAATCGCTAGGAAGAATGCTGACGGAGGATCAGTTCCGGTCGGTCAGAATGCTTGATGCCGTTCAAGACAACGACCACCGTGTCAGAGTGAACGCTTCGAGCATCCGAGGAAAGACGCGCGCCTGAGAGACTGACGGTACGTTGGAGGGACTCGGCAGGACACAACCCAGCAGCGTGCGGGGTTATATCAGAAGGCGGTTTGAGGAGGGACGGCGCACTATTGTAAGGGGGAACACCCTGACCATCCCGGAACTCCTAGGTCACAGAGCTATCTCACGACGATGATTTACACGCATGTGCTGGGGAAGGGATGCACTGTGGTCAAGAGTCCGATGGATGAACAGGGACGTACCCCTCGTAGGGATGGAAAACGAGCGTCCAGCGTTGGCCGTGAGCCGGTCAGTACTATGTGGCTACCCCGAACAGGGTCTCGACGAACTTCACCTACCCCACCACGTCTCGTCCGCCGATCCTCTTCAGTTGCCTTTTCCTCATCCTGTGGGATGCCCCCTTCAGGAGTCGCGCTTCCCAAACACGTGCCGGGCGCCGAGAAGGAGGCCGACGAGCGCCATGCCTATGAGGATCGCCGAGGCGGCCGCCCCCTGCTGCGTGTCGAGCATCGGGATGCGGGCGAGCGAGAGAAGCTGCGAGACCACGATTGAGAGCAGGATAGCCCACCACGCCCAGCGTTCGCCGCGCCTGTAGGGAACGAGAAGCACTCCCCAGAGCATGAGCCCGTAGGCGAGCGCCCACGTCGCCGCCGTCACGCGCCGCCCGCGGAGCGCCGTCGCCACGTCGGGGGATGTCTTCGCTCCGATGTCGTCAATAGTGACCGACGGCGTCACGTCGTCGGGTCGGGACATGAGTGGGAGGTAGGTAGAGTTGATCGACAGGAGCGTGAGCGCGGCGGCCAAGAGGAGGAGCAGTACCCAACCTACAGTGAAAAGTGTCTTCGGCATCGGCGTTCCTTTCTGGTCGGACTTGTGGCGAGCATAGTACACCAGCCTTACAGCCGAACGGCACTTGGGACGGTGCCGCCTAACGATGGAATTGAAATGCGGCGGGTGCAGGCACCCAACTTGAAGTGAGTCTTTAAAAGGGGCTGTCACCAAATATTATGGCTCTGCTGCGATGACTACTCCCGGACACATCACGGCGAAGGCGGCGAGCGCACCGGCTCGCCGCCTTCGCCGTGATGGCTGCCGGTCGCTCACAGTAAGGTTGAAATTGTCTCCCTTACTGTAGTTTGACGGTATTAAGGGAGACTCCAAAACCGCCATCGGCGGGACTACTGCCGCCGATCACGACCCGCATTACCTTCTGTCCCGAACTCAGGCCGACCCCCGTTTTGGTCACCGTTTGGAAGGTTGACCAACTTCCTGTATTCGGGATCGTCAGCGGCCCCGTCACATCCACGCCGTCGAACTCGACGTGGAAGGTTTGCCCGGTCACCGTTGCGCCGACATCCACCGAGAGCGTGTAGGTTCCCGCGGCCGCGATGTTGACGGTGTACTTGAGCCACTCGCCTCCGAAGGCGCGCAACACAACATTTCCATAAGTGTCGACATCGGTGTTGCGAGATGGGCAATAGCCTGTGCAGCCCAACGTGATGTCATGATAAGCGACCATCTCGCCGCCGTTGTCGAAATCCGAGGCGGAGATGGCGCCCGGCAAAGAGGCGGCGGTTCCGTTGAAAGGCGTCGGCGAAGTCGCGGTGTTGACGATGCGGAGCGACTTGAAGCTGTTGAATCGAGGCCAGGCGGTAGTCGCCGTTAGCGCGGTCAACGAACAGGGCACTGTTGATCGAAGAGGGGTAGCAATTTAAAGGGGAAGGGCAACTGTTGGCGGTGAATAAATTGGGATTAGCCCCGGCCAAGACGTTTCGCTGGAGGAGGTGGCCGGGGAACTTATTGTTGATGGTGTCGTCGCCTTCCCCGTAATAGGATGATTTGAAGCCGTAGAGGTTATGGGTGAGCAGGTTGTTCTTGAAGACGAAACTCGTGGTCTGGGTTGCGCTCGTATTTGGGCCGTTCAGATTTACGATGGTGCCTGAGTGAAAGACCGTGTTGTGGTCTACGGTCAGGCCGTCCACCCCGTCGTCATTTAAAGTCAGGAAGTGGCCGGCCGTGCAGGGCGTCCCGCACCACGACAGACTGTCAATGGTAGTTTTGCAAAAAATATTTCGGCCGCAATTAGTTGCGCTGGAGATTCCGCCGCCGCCTCAATATCTTGTGTAGTGGGAAAGTTCTTGCAACACTCTCCGATGGAGAGAGCTTGCGCGGCGCGCAGCAGGCTAGTCTGACGTAGCGATCTTTTCGATGTATGCGAGAGCTATGAGAGCGCAGTTCAACTTCTTTGACGGCAGGGACGGTGCGGACGAAGCCGTGCCGCATCCGCCCGTGGGCTTCCGCTACGAGCCAGACCTGATCGGCTTGCATGAGGAGGCCGCGCTCCTTGCGCACTTGCGCGAACTGCCCTTCCGGGAGTTCGAGTTCCACGGCTACAAAGGCAAGCGCCGCGTGGTCTCCTTCGGTTGGCAATACGATTTCTCCGCACGTCATCTCCGGAAAGCGGGCGACATTCCCGAATATCTCCTCTCGCTGCGAGAGACCGCCGCCGCCTTCGCGGACTTGGAACCGGAGAAGTTACAACATGTGATGGTTACAGAGTACAGCCCCGGCGCCGGGATCGGGTGGCATCGTGATAAGGCCGTCTTCGGGGAGGTAGTCGGTATCTCGATCCTCGCGCCGTGCGTGTTGCGCCTGAGGCGTGTGGTCGGCGAGAAGAAGTGGGAGCGCGTGAACGTGGTGGCCGAGCCTCGCTCGGCCTACTTCCTGAGCGGTCAAGCGCGGACGGAGTGGGAGCACAGCATCCCGCCGGTGGAGGCGTTGCGCTATTCGATCACCTTCCGCAACCTGCGCGCGGACTGAGTGATTCCGAGAGCTGCTGCTCATGGGCGGAGACGCAGTCGGTGAACAGTCTATTGACGACTGTGCTATGTGAGTGAGAGCTGATCGAGCATTCTTGCAACTTAAACATATTGCAACCTGAGTAAGCGAAACGGCGGGCTGTCATGCGCATGACAGCCCGCCGTTTCGGTTATGGAATGAATGGACAGCTTGAAGCCGCCGCGTTTGGTTTATCTCGTCGTCCCGTAT
>DASQNL010000376.1:0-4214 GCA_035644995.1 Pyrinomonadaceae bacterium
GGGTGACGGGCGACGGGCGACAGGATAGAAAAGAGTCGTTCTATCCTGTCGCCCGTCACCCGTCGCCTGTCAGTTGTCACTTGTCATCTGTCAGTTGTCACCGTTTGCTGTTGCATGCGGGCGTGTGCGGCGATTAAGATGCGGCGTCTTGTGAATGGCTGTTGGTTCGTCAAGCTGGTTTGGGGAGAGCGTGAATGCACGCGAATTTCGCGAAGGACATCGAGGCGGGAACGCGCGACGAGGCTCTGTTGAAGCGCGTCGCGTGGGAACGCCTGCCGCGCCACGTGGGCATCATCATGGACGGCAACGGGCGTTGGGCGAAGGGGCGCGGGCAGCCGCGCATCGCCGGACACCGGGCGGGCGTCGAGGCGGTGCGCGCCGCCGTCGATACGAGCGCGCGGCTCGGACTCGGCGCGCTCACGCTCTATGCCTTCTCGACCGAGAACTGGAAACGCCCGCGCCTCGAAGTCGATGCGCTGATGCGGATGCTGAAACGCTATCTGCGACTCGAACTCGAAGAGATCGACCGCCAGAACATCCGCTTCCAGACCATCGGCCGCACCGGCGCGCTTCCCGATAGCGTCCAACGCGAAATTCAAAAAGCCGTCGAGCGCACGGCGTCGAACGACGGACTCGTCCTCAGCGTCGCGCTCAACTACGGCGGGCGGGCGGAAATAGTTGACGCCTGCCGCGCCGCCATCGCGCGCTTGCAGAGCGAAGGCCACGCGCCCCAAGAGATCACGGAAGAAGACATCGCGCGCGAACTCTACACGCGCGGACTCCCCGAACTCGACCTGCTCGTGCGCACGAGCGGCGAGATGCGCATCTCGAATTTTCTCCTCTGGCAGGCCGCCTATAGCGAGATTTACGTGACCGAAACCCTCTGGCCTGATTTCCGCCGCGTCCACCTGCTCGAAGCCGTCGTCGAGTATCAACGCCGCGACCGCCGCTTCGGCGGGCTGCAACTCGTGGCGAACGCGAAGTAAAGGAAACGCCTTCCGGTCTGACAGGAGACTCGCCATGCTCATCTTCGCCTCCATCGTCGTCATTCTCCTGCTGCTGGCGTTGGTTTTCTGGATCATCAGGCGCGCCGCGGCGGGCAGGGGCGATTCGGGAAGCTACGCGGGCGGCAGCGATGCGGGAGACTATGCCGGCAGTTCGAGCGGCGGTTCGGGCGGCGGTTCGGGCGGCGACTTCGGCGGCTTCGGCGGCGGGGGTGACTTCGGCGGCGGCGGGAGCGGCGGCGACTTCGGTGGCGGCGATTCCGGTGGCGGCGACGGCGGCGGCGGCGACGGTGGTTCGTCCGACTGAACGGCGGGCGGTCGCGCGCGAGTTTCCTCCGAGTTCTTCTATCTTCAAACTGTGCCTTCGTCGGGGCGGACGCTCTCGCCCACCCAAACACTGAAAACTCATGTCGCGCGTCATCACAGCCATCATCGCCCTGCCCATTCTCTTCGCCTCAATCTGGATCAGCCGTCTGGAACTGCTTTTCGTCGCGCTGGCGGCGGCGGCGATGATGATCGGGCTATACGAGTTCTGGATGTTGTCGAGCAAACGCGACGCGAAGGCGCAGAGGGAACTCGGCACGCTGTTCGCCATCGCGCTGCTCACGGCCTTCTATTTCAACGCGCCGGCCGAGTGGCCTGCGCTCCCGTTGATGATCATCATCGCCTTCGTCATCGCCGCGCTCGCGGGCGCGATGCTCAAGGGCGCGCCCTTCGAGCGCATGATCCCGGCGACGGGCGCAACCATCGGCGGCGTCTGTTACGTCGTCCTGCTCGGCGGTCATCTCGTCGCGCTGCGCACAGGGTTCCCCATGCCGCTCGCGGCGCGTTTGCTCACCTTCTTTTTTCTCATCCTGATGGGTTCGGACACGGCGGCCTATTACACGGGTCGCGCCTTCGGGCGTCATAAACTCGCGCCCGCGGTCAGTCCGGGGAAGACGTGGGAGGGAGCGGCGGGCGGCCTCGCGGCCAGTCTCGGCTTCGCGGTCTTGGCTCACTACTGGTTCTTCCCCGAACTGCAACTGCGCGCGGCCTTGCCGCTGGCGGCGGCCATGAACGTGCTCGGCGTGGTGGGCGATCTGACGGAGAGCGCACTCAAGCGCGGGTCGGGCGCGAAGGATGCGGCGCGGATTCTACCCGGCCACGGCGGCCTGCTCGACCGGCTCGATAGCTTGCTCTTCAACGCGCCGCTCATCTACTATTTCGCCGTCTTCTATTTCGCCGACGCACTACAACGCGCGCAGATTCCCTGAACCGCGTCGGGGTGATTCCGACGGACTCTCAGCCACACAAATGACAACGAAAAAGATTCTGCTCATCATCGGAGGTATCGTGGCCGTGCTCGGACTGATCGTCGCGCTCTTTATCGGCGGCATCGTGTGGGTCGCCTTCGCCGCCATCGGCAAGAGCGAGGCCGCCCAAACCGCCAAGACCTTTTTGCAGCGGAACGAAAAACTCAAAAAAGACATCGGCGACGTGCGCGATTTCGGCTTCTGGGTGACGGGCAACATCAACTCGCAGAACGCCGACGGCGAAGCGACGCTCAACCTCAAAGTCGTCGGCGCGCGCAAAACCGTCCCCGCGAGCGTCAACCTGGCTTACAGGAACGGCCGCGATTGGGTCGTGGTCAAAGCCTCCTACCAAAACGACGCGAAACAGACCGTCAACCTGCTCGACCCCTACGAGGGAGACGCGGAAGCCGGAGGCGGCGTGCCGGAAGAGGCTCACACGGATGATCCGGGCGGCGCGGGCGAGGGCTTCGACGAAGAGAGCTTTTCCGCGAACGTGGTGCAATCCGAAGGGACGACGCTGGTCGTATTTCTATCGCAATCCAGTCTCGACAGCAAAGCTCTTGAGAAGACTCTGGACGCGTTGGCGGAAGACTATGCCGAGCGCGTGAACCTCGTCCGCTACGACGCCGACGAGCAGCCCGTCCTCTACAGACGCTTCCGCATCAAGCGGATGCCGCTCGTGTTGGTGTACAAAAACGGAGAGGAACAGGAGCGGCGCGCGGGCGCGATCTCGAAGCGACAACTGGCCGGGCTGCTCGACAAGTATCTGGAAACTGAATGAACCAACGGGGCATCGCGATTTTAGGTTCGACCGGCTCAATCGGCTGCAACACGTTGCGCGTCGTTGACGCCTTCGGCGACGATTTTCGAGTGGTCGCGCTCGCCGCCGGGCGCAACGTGAGCAAACTCGCGGAACAGTGCGCGCGTTACCGGCCGGAACTCGTCTCGGTGGAAACAGAGGCTTGCGCCGAAGAGTTGCGCGCCGAGTTGCGCCGCGCCAACGTCGTCGCGCCGCCGCGCATACTCTGGGGCGAGGCCGGGCTGGTTGAAGTCGCCACGCACGCGGGCGCGAGTTGCGTCGTCAGCGCGACGGTCGGGGCGGTGGGGTTTGTGCCCACGCTGCGCGCGCTCGAAGCGGGGAAGCGCGTCGCGCTCGCCAACAAAGAGACGCTCGTGATCGCGGGCGAGTTGATGACGCGCGCGGCCGCCGCCTCCGGCGCGGAACTGCTGCCGGTTGACTCCGAACACAACGCCCTCCACCAATGCCTGCGCGGCGAGCGGCGCGAAGAGGTGCGCCGCCTCGTCCTGACCGCTTCCGGCGGCCCCTTTCGCACGAAGACGCACGGCGAGATGGAACGCGCCACCGTGGCCGAGGCGATGCGCCACCCGACGTGGGAAATGGGCGCGAAGGTCACGATTGATTCGGCGACGCTGATGAACAAGGGATTGGAAGTGATCGAGGCGCGCTGGCTGTTCGGCTTCGAGGCGGATCAGATAGACGTGCTCGTCCATCCCGAATCCATCGTCCACTCCATGATCGAACTCGTGGACGGCTCGGTCATGGCGCAGTTGGGCGTGACCGACATGCGCCACGCCATCCAGTACGCGCTGACCTACCCGCAACGCCGCCCCTGTCAACTTCCCGCGCTCGATTTGACGCGGATGTCCGCGCTCCATTTCGAAGCCCCCGACACGGAACGCTTCCCCTGTCTCGCGCTCGCCTATCGCGCCCTGCGCGCGGGCGGCACTTGCCCCGCGGCCTTAAACGCCGCCAACGAAACGGCCGTCGCCGCGTTTCTCGACGAACGCATCCGCCTCACCGACATCCCGCACGTCATCGCGCACGTTCTCGACGGCCACGAGTCGCACCCCGTCACCGACCTCGACGCCGTGCTCGCCACCGACGCGGCCGCGCGCC
>DASQNL010000377.1:0-6046 GCA_035644995.1 Pyrinomonadaceae bacterium
GGCGGTGTAGGTCGTGTCGGCGGCGGGCACGTTGATGTTGTGGGTGGCCGCGCCGTTGTCAGACCAGGAGACGAAGTTGTAAGTCACGCCGTTCAAGGTTTGCGGCGAGACGACGCCGAGCGTGCGCTGCATCCGGACGACGTTCGGTTCCTGATAACCGTCCGCCCTGGGCTGCCCGTCGAGCGTGACCTGCAAATTGGCGGGGCTGGTTTGGAGCGTGACGACGGACGTGCGCGGCGTCACGTCGCGGAAGACCGTGTGCGTCAGCCCGCCGGAATCCGTGACGGTGAGATGGATGCGATAGAAGACGTTGGCCGCCGTCTCGCCGGTGGCCGGGATGGTGAACGAGCCGCTCGTTGCGCCCGTCGTCGCGGGGACGAAGGGGTGCGTGTGGGCATCGTGGTGGAAGTCAACCTGCCACGTGAACGCGCCGGCGGGCAGCGTGCCGTCCTGGGTATCCGCGCCCGTGCCCGAATAGTTGATCGTGTCGCCCGCGTTGTAGAACGTGCCCGCCGGGGGCGCGTCGATCTGCGCGGTCGGAGCGGTGTTCGGCGAGGTCACCGTCAGGGTCGCGCCGTTACTCGTCGCGCTGCCGAAAGCGTTGGCGACGACGACGCGAAACTGCGCCCCGTTGTCGGAACCGCCGACGGCGGGGATCGTGTAGCTCTCGCCGTTCGCGCCGGGGATGTTCACGTTGTCGCGCTGCCACTGATACTGAAGCGGCGTGCTGCCCGTGGCGGCGGCCGTGAAGGTGACGGGCTGACCGGCGGCGATTGTCTGGCTCTGCGGGTGCGTGCCGATGGAGGGCGGCGTCTGCCCCGCCGGGTATTGAACGCGGCGGAGTTGGCCGGTGGAGCCGCGTTGCAAATAATAGAGGCTGCCGTCGGCGGAGACTTGCAGGTCAACGGGCAGAGAGGCGGCGGAGGCGAAGTCGTTCACCGCGCCGCTCACGGGGTCGAAGGTGCGAATCCAGTTGCTGCAAAAATCGGCGAAGAAATACCTGCCGGTGTAGCTCGCCGGGAATTGTTGCGTGGCGGGGTTGTAGAACGCGCCGCCGGTGATGGCGCAGCCGGTCGTCGCGGAAAAGCCGTGGCCGTACTGATAGAGCGGGTTGCGGAAGTTGGGGTTGGAGCACACGCCCTCGCAGGCCGGCCAGCCGTAGTTCGACCCACTGATGCCGTCGTTAATTTCTTCGACGGCGTTTTGGCCGACATCGTTGATGAACATGCGACCCGTGCCGGGCTGGAAGTTGAACGTGTAAGGATTGCGCAGGCCAATCGCCCAGATGGCGCGGTTCTTGCCCGCCGCCGCGTTGAAGAAAGGGTTGTCGGCGGGGATCGAGCCGTCGGCGTTGAGGCGCAGCATCTTGCCGTGGAGGTTGGCGAGCGTCTGCGCATTCGAGGGCGTCGCGTTCTCGCCGACGGCGACGTAGAGTTTGCCGTCGAGGCCGAAGTGCATCGCGCCGCCGTTGTGGTTGGTTGCGCCCAGGTTGTCGAGGTCGAGGATGGTCGTTTCGCTCCCGGCGACGGCCACGTCGCCGTTGGCGGTGAAGCGGCTGACGCGGTTGTGGATCGTGGGCGTGGTGGCCGTGTAGTAGATGTAGACGAACCTGTTCGTGTCGAAGTTCGGGTCGAAGGCGATGCCGAGCAGGCCGCGCTCGCCCGACGCATCCACGGTGACGGTGAGGAAGGGCGTCGGCAGGAGCGCGCCGTTTTTGACGACGCGCAGCGCGCCGTCTTGCAAACAGACGAAGATGCGCCCGTCCGGCGCAATCGCCATCGCCGTGGCGTTCGTCAGGTTGCCCGCCACGAGCGTGTCGTTGAAGCCGGGGGGCACATTGGCCGCGCGCGCGTGCCACGCGGCGCAGAGAACAAGGCACGCCGCGAAGATGAAAGAAAAGGCCGGCCGCCGCCGCGCGCGGCAGGATAACAAGTTCATAAAATACACCCTTGAGCTGAATTTCAAATTTGAGGCTTCGGGGAGCTTCAGGCGTGGGTCTTGGTAGACGATCAAGATTATCCGAGGCTCGGACACGGGCGTCAAGGTAAACCGGGGCACAGGGTTTCGGGAAAGTCTCGCAGGTTCGGAGTCGAAGCAAAAAAGCGTGAGTCGTCGTTCGGCGGCGCGGCGGAGTTTCGTCCCGTCATCCCTCTCCGACGCCTGATGCCCCGCTCGTCCGTTGCCTGACGAGCGCGCGGTTGGCGGCGTGCGCGGCATCTATGATAAATTTCCGCGAGCCGGAGAATCTTCCCAACACATCAGAAGTTTTCGAGGAGACTTATATGAAGCGTTCCACTGTTTCAGTCGTGGTCTTTGCGCTCGCGCTCCTGTGCGCCGCCGACGCCGCCGTCATGGCGCAGACGGCGCGGCGTCCGTTGACCATCGACGATCTGTTGAAAGTCCGACGCGTCGGCGACCCGCAACTCTCACCCGACGGCCGCCTCATCGCTTATCAAATCAGCGACCCCGACAAAGCGGCGAACCGCAGCCGCACGCACATTTACTTGATCCCGACGGCGGGCGGCCAACCCGTGCAACTCACGACGGGCGACGCGTCCGCCACGACGCCGCGCTGGTCGCCCGACGGGAAACGGATCGCGTTCGTGCGCGGCGGGCAGATTCACACGATGGATGCGACGGGCGGCGACGTTAAGAAGATCACGAGCATCTCCACGGGCGCGGGCGATCCGCTGTGGTCGCCCGACGGCCGCTGGCTCGCCTTCGTCTCCGACATCTACCCCGACTGCCCGGACGATGCCTGCAACCAGAAACGCGATGCGGAAGCGGAAGCCGGCAAGGTTAAAGCGAAGACGATTGACCGCCTGCTCTACCGCCACTGGGCGTCGTGGAAAGACGGCAAACGCACGCACGTCTTCGTCGTCTCCGCCGACGGCGGCGCGGCGCGCGATCTCACGCCCGGCGACTTCGACGCCCCGCCCTTCTCCCTCGGCGGCCCCACCGATTACGCCTTCTCGCCCGACTCGCGCGAACTCGCCTTTGCGCGCAACACGGAGAAGGTCGAGGCGACTTCCACCAACAACGACATCTTCATCGTGCCGCTCGCGGGCGGCGAAGCGCAGCGCATCACGACCGACAACAAGGGGTCGGATCAGTCGCCGCTCTATTCGCCCGATGGTCGCTATCTCGCCTATCGCTCGCAAGCCATCGCGGGCTTCGAGAGCGCGCGCTGGCGTCTGATGCTCTACGACCGGCAGACGAAGAAGACGCGCGAGTTGCTGTCGAACCACGACGCCTACGTCGAGGGCTTCACCTTCACGCCCGACTCGAAGCGCATCTATTTCGTCTCCGGCGAGCGCGGCCGCCAGCCGCTCTACATGGTCAACGTGGCCGACGGGGCATTGACGAAAGTCTTCGGCGGTTTCAACGACGACGTGCGCGTCGCGCCGAACGGCGAAACGCTCGTCTTCACGCGTTCGAGCGCGGTTCAGCCCACGGAAATTTATCGCTACGACATGGAAGGCGGTCACCGGGTCGTGGCGCAAGTCACCAAAACGAACGACGCCTTCCTCTCCGGTTTCAACTTGCAGGTGGCCGAAGACGTGGAGTGGACGGGGGCGGGAGGCACGAAGATTCACGGCTGGCTCATCCGTCCCGCGGCTTCCTCGGCCAGCCCGCGCCACCCGCTCGTCGTGCTCATTCACGGCGGCCCGCAGGGCGCGTGGAACGACAGTTGGAGCTATCGCTGGAATCCGCAAATCTTCGCCTCGGCCGGTTACATGGTCTTCATGCCCAACCCGCGCGGCTCAACCGGCTACGGCCAGCGGTTTACCGACGAAATCTCCGGCGATTGGGCGGGCAAGGTCTACACGGACATCATCAACGGCGTGGCTCATGTCGCCGCGCGCCCGGACGTTGACCGCGAGCGCATCGGCGCGGCGGGCGGCTCCTACGGCGGCTACATGGTCAACTGGATTCTCGGCCACAACGATGATCCGCGCGTTAAATTCAAGGCTTTGGTTTCGCACGCGGGCGTCTTCAACTTGGTCAGCATGTACGGCGTGACGGAGGAACTCTGGTTTCCCGAATGGGAGTTTAAGGGAACGCCCTGGGATAAGCCGGAACTCTACACGCGTTGGTCGCCGCACCTGCACGCCAAGAACTTCAAGACGCCGACGCTCGTCACGCACGGCGAACTCGATTACCGCGTGCCCATCGGCGAGGGCTTCCAGTTGTTCACCTACTTGCAAAAGCAGAACGTGCCTTCGAAGCTGCTCTATTTCCCTGACGAAGGCCACTGGATTCTCAAACCGCAAAACTCCGCGCTCTGGTACAACACCGTGCTCGGCTGGTTCGACCAGCATTTAAAAACCTCTTAACTCCGACCCGCGAGGCCGCCCCCGGCGGCGGAGACGCGATACTTAAAGACCGGGCGGCGGGGCGAATCAAGATTGTTGATTCGCCCCGCCGCCCGGTTCCGCGTTAAAGCCCCGTGGCGTCTTTCACAACCTGACGCCGCGCGGCATGTAAAACTTCGGCGCGGCCGAAGTTAACCTTCCTGCCGTCTTTTCCGCCTGTGCTATAATCCGCCGGTCTACCTGTTCCCGTTGCTAGTCCCGAACACAACCCAACCGATATTTGCTTTTCAGAGGAGATCGTTATGAAGAAAGCCGCCCCTTTGCTGCTTAGCCTCGCTGTCTGCGCCGCCCTCACCCAAATCCAAACTCCCACGGCCGCTGCCCACGCGCTCGCCGCCCACACGTCGCTTTACCCCGCCATCATCTTGCAAGGCAGGAACTCGATCACCGTCCGCGTCTTCGGGCCGACGCGCAATCCTATCTCCGACATTTACGTCGAGTTGCAAAACGACACTTATTCGACCGTCGGCCGCGGGAAGACCGACGGCGCGGGGCGGGTCACCTTTCCGGGACTGAGCGAAGGCACGTTTAAAGTAAGAGCGTTGCCTCTCGGCACAGACTACATGGAACAAACGCTGGATGTTTCTATCTATAACATCTCGCGGATGTCCGGCGGCGGGGCTAGCAGCGAGCAGGTCGATATGTATCTCAAAGTCAGAGAAAACGGTAATTCCAGCCCCTTCAGCGCGCCGCCGGGCACAGTCTTCGCGCAGGCCGTGCCGGAACCGGCCAGAAAGTTGTACGAGCAGGGCATCAGCGATCTACGGGATAAGAAGGAGAAGGAAGGTTTTCAGAACCTGAGAAACGCGCTCGAAATATTCCCCACCTATTACCTCGCCATGGAGCGTCTGGGGACGGAGTATGTGATGCGCGGCCCCGCCTATCACGAGGCGGCGCGTATTCTTCTCACGAAAGCTCTCGAAGTCAACCCGAAAGGTTTTCCGAGCACCTTCGGCCTTGGGATCGCGCAGTATCAGTTAAAGATGACGAACGACGCGGTAGACACGCTGCGGCGCGCCACCACGCTGCACCCGAACTCCGTTAATGCGTACATGTGGCTCGGCATGGCGCTCAAGCAGGCCAAGAAAACGGACGAGGCCGAGACGGCCTTGAAACGCGCCAACGACGTGGGCAAAGGAAAGGCGGCGGAAGTTCATTTTCAACTCGCGCGCCTCTATAGCGAACAGAACCGCTATCAAGAGGCCGCCGATTCGATGGAACTCTATTTGAAACACCGGCAGGACAACCCCGATAAGGAAAAGATCAAACAAACAATCGAGTTGTTGCGAGCGAAGGCCGCGAAGAAGTAGTAGTAGTAGACTCCTCTCACGAGTCGGGCACATCAAGAGCGGGCGCGAATAAATCGCGCCCGCTCTCTTTTTTTACCAACGGGCGGATTTTCACCGACGGGCAGAAGTTGCTCCGGGCGCGCCCCGGTAGTGTTAGCCGGTTCATCTCTAATGTCCGGCCGCCCGGAGCGATTTTCAATCGGGTGTGCGGTAAAGCAACGGAACTCACCGCCGGGTCGCAGAGCAAGAGAGCGGGCGGCGGAAACGTTCAACTCTCCGCCGCCCGCTTCTCGCCGCGCCTCTCTCTCTTTCTCTCTGCGACCCGGCGGCGAATCTTTCGTTCTCTTAACTCCCAATGGCAAACCCTCCTCCTCAACCGGG
>DASQNL010000378.1:0-3821 GCA_035644995.1 Pyrinomonadaceae bacterium
GCATGGACACGTCGAGAGTCGCGCCGCGCCCCGACCTCCGGCGCGCCGACGCGCTCGCCCTGCTCGGTCTGCCCACGGACGGCGAGCGGCGTTTCGTCAGCATCGTCGCCAACATGCGCCACGCCAACAAAGATCAGGCGACATTTTTGCGCGCGGCGCGGCGCGTGTCCGAGGTCGTGCCGGAGGCGGCCTTCGTGCTCGCGGGCGAGGGCGGGTTGCGCGAGTCTCTCGTCGCGCTCGCCGCCGAACTCGGTCTGGCCGAGCGCGCCTTCTTTCCGGGGCGTTGCGCGCACGTGCCGGAGTTGCTCGCCGTCTCCGAGGTGTGCGTCCTCAGTTCAAACGGCACGGAAGGCTTTTCCAATTCGATCATCGAGTACATGGCCGCCGCGCGTCCCGTCGTGGCGACGGACATCGGCGGCGCGCGCGAGGCGGTCGTCGAAGGCGAGACCGGCTACATCATCCGGCCGGGCGACGAGGTCGCGCTGGCCGAACGCATCCTCTCGCTCCTCGGCGACCCGGAGCGCGCGCGCCGGATGGGCGAGCGCGGCTTGCAGGTCGTTAAAGAAAAATTTTCCTGCGCGGCGCAAGTCGAGAACGTCGAGAATCTCTACGAGCGTCTGCTGTTGCAGCGGCGCGCCGCGGCTCAAACCGGTATTGAACAAAACGCGCGCCGCCAGAGCGCACGTTGAACGACACGAGCGACACCTGATGACGACACGAGCGAACCAGCATCTTGACGCGAGCGGCGCGACCGCTCCGCCCCGCGCGGACGACGGCGCGCGCGCCTCCTCGCGCACCGGGCAGGGACGGCGCGTGCGGGTTCTGATCGTCGCGCCCTCGCTCGGCATCCTCGGCGGCCAGGCGGTGCAGGCGGCGCGGCTGCTGGCGCGCTTCGAGGCCGAGCCGTCGCTCGAAGTTTCGTTTCTGCCGATCAACCCGCGCCTGCCGGGGCTGCTCGGCCGCCTGCAAGGCGTCAAGTACGCGCGCACCGTCCTGACTTCCATCGCTTACATCGCGTCGCTGCTCAGGCGCGTGCGTCGCGCGGACGTGATCCACGTCTTCTCCGCCTCCTACACTTCCTTCGTCATCGCGCCGACGCCCGCCATCCTCGTCGCCAAACTCTACGGCAAAAAGATCGTCTTGAATTACCGGAGCGGCGAGGCCGAAGATCATCTCACGCGCTGGCGGCGCACCGCGCTCCCGACGATCCGGCTCGTCGACGAGGTGGCCGTGCCTTCCGGGTATCTCGTGGACGTGTTCGCGCGCTTCGGCCTGCACGCGCGCTCGATCTACAACTTCGTCGAGACGGAGCGTTTTCGTTTCCGGCCGCGCCGCCCCTTGCGCCCCGTCTTTCTCTCGAACCGCAACCTCGAACCGCTCTACAACGTCGGCTGCATCCTGCGCGCGTTCGCCATCATCCAGCGGCGTTTCCCGGCCGCGACGCTGACCGTCGCGGGCGACGGCAGCCAGCGCGCCGAACTCGAACGACTCGCGCGCGAACTCGACCTCAAGCGCACGGAATTCATCGGCCGCGTCGAGCAGGCGCGGATGCCCGAACTGTGCGAGCAAGCGGACATCTATCTGAACAGTTCCAACATAGACAACATGCCCGGCTCGATTATCGAAGCCTACGCGGCGGGCTTGCCCGTCGTGACGACGGACGCGGGCGGCATCCCCTACATCCTCGCCCACGGGGAGACGGGTTTGATGTGCGCGCGCGGCGACCACGAGGCTCTGGCGGCCGCCGCCGTCAGGTTGTTGGAAGACCCGGAGTTGGCCGACCGGCTCACGTCGAACGCGCTCGCCGCGTGCCGCCGGTACAGTTGGGCGGCCGTGCGCGACGAATGGCTCAAACTCTATTTCGAGTTGGCGGATGAAAACGGCGCGACGAGAGCGTCGGCTCTGCCGTCGCGGGTCGAAAGCAATAGGAGCGCATGAGGGGCGCGGAGACGGTGTGCGCGGGGAGAGAGATTCTTACGGGGCGAAGTTGAATGATCAAGGTTCTGCGAAAACTTAAAGGAAGAAGTTTGACGGAGTTGCGCGTGCGCGGCGTGCAGGCGGCGGCCTGTCTCGCGGAGCGCGCGGGGCTGTCGGCGGCGGCGCGCGTGCCCGACGATGCCGCCTTCTTCCGCCTGCTCGACGCCGCGCGGTTCGCGAGCGGCGCGCCGCCCACGCCGGAATCCCTGCTCGCGCATTTTCGCGCCGCCGCGCCTCATCCCTTCTTCGCCGCTTTCGACGATGCGGCGGAGACGCGCGCCCTGCTCGACAGTCGTTTCGGCGGGAGCGCGCGCGAGTTGTTGCTCGAACGCGCCGAGCGCATCGTCGCCGGCCGCTTCGATCTGCTCGGCCTGCGCGGTCTCGACTTCGGCGACCCCGTTGACTGGCATCTCGAACCCGTCGCGGGCAAGCGCACGCCCGTCGCGCATTGGAGCCGCATCGACTATCTCGACCCCTCCGTGGCGGGCGATAAAAAGATCACGTGGGAGTTGAACCGGCACCAGTATTTCGCCGTGCTCGGCCGCGCCTACTGGCACACGGGCGACGAACGCTACGCCGAAACTTTCGCGCGCCACTTGAACGCGTGGACGCACGCCAACCCGCCGAAGCGCGGCATCAACTGGGCGAGCAGTCTCGAAGTGGCGTTCCGCGCGATCTCCTGGCTGTGGTCGCTCCAGTTCTTCAAACGTTCGCCGCACCTCACGCCCGCGCTCCACACGCGCGCCCTGAAATTTCTACACCTCCACGCGCGCCACCTCGAAACGAATCTCTCGACTTACTTCAGCCCCAACACGCACCTCACGGGCGAGGCTCTCGGCCTCGTCTATCTCGGCACGCTGCTGCCGGAGTTTCGCGCCGCGCCGCGCTGGCGCGCGACGGGCGCGCGCATCCTCTTCGACCAACTCGAACGACAAATTCGCCCCGACGGCGTCTACTTCGAGCAGACGAGCTACTACCATCGCTACACGACCGATTTCTACACGCACTTCCTCGCGCTCCTCAAAGCCGACGCCGACGGCAACCTGATGCGCGCGGGCTTGCGCCTCCAATCGCTCGAAGAGAAGTTGCAGGCGTTGCTCGACCACTTGATGTACCTGACGCTGCCCGACGGCGCGACGCCCCTCTTCGGCGACGAGGACGGCGGCCGCTTCACCTGGCTCGACGAGCGCGCGCACAACGACTTTCGCTCGACGCTCGCGACGGGCGCGGCTCTCTTCCGGCGCGGCGATTACAAGTACGTCGCGCAAGAGGCGCGGGAAGAGACGCTCTGGCTCGCGGGCGCGCGCGGCCTGCGCGACTTCGACGCGCTCGAAGCGCACCCGCCCGCCGCCGCCTCGCGCGCCTTCACCGACGGCGGCTACTACGTGATGCGCGACGGGTGGACGACCGAGAGCAACTATCTCCTGCTCGACTGCGGCCCGCACGGCTCGCTGAACGGGGCGCACGCGCACGCCGACGCGCTCGCCGTCCTCGCTTTGGCCGCGCGCGGCCGTCACCTGCTCGTCGATTCCGGCACCTACACCTACACCGGAGCGAGCGCGCTCCGCGACCGCTTTCGCGCGACGGCGGCGCACAACACGCTCACCGTTGACGGCGAATCGTCGTCCGTCGCGGAGAGTGCGTTTCGCTGGCGGCGGGCGGCGCGCGCCTCGTGCCGGCTGTGGCTCAGTCAAATTCGCTTCGATCTCTTCGAGGGCGAGCACGACGGCTACGAGCGGCTGGATGCGCCCGCCACCCATCGCCGCAGCGTATTGTTCCTGAAGGGCGATTACTGGATCGTGCGCGACCGCGTGGAAACCTCCGGCGCGCACCGCTACGAGTTG
>DASQNL010000379.1:0-13047 GCA_035644995.1 Pyrinomonadaceae bacterium
GTCACGCACGAACTGCGCACGCCGCTCGCCGTCATACTCGGATGGACGCGGATGCTGAAGGAAGAAGATGAAGCGCCGGAAGGCGCGCTGGATACGGCATCCCGGATACGCGCACTTGAGGCCATCGAGCGCAACGCGCTCGTGCAGAAGCAACTCGTCGAAGACCTTTTGGACGTATCAAGCATCACGAACGGAAAGTTTCGCGTCGAGATGCGCCCCACCAATCTCGTTTCCGTGATCGAAACCGCGATTGACACCATCGCCCCGGCGTTCGCCGCGAAACGGATCGAACTGCATACCGAATACGACCCGGAGGTCGGCTACATAGACGGAGATGCGGATCGCCTGCGACAGGTGTTGTGGAACCTGCTCTCGAACGCGGCGAAATTTACGCCGGAGGGAGGGCAGGTGGAAGTCCGCCTGGAGCGTGCGGGAGGTTGTGCCCGTCTGGTCGTCCACGACACCGGCGCGGGCATCCCCCGTGAATTTTTGCCTTACGTCTTCGACCGCTTCCGGCAGGCGGATGATGTTCTCTCCCGAAAGAACGGCGGGCTAGGGCTGGGACTTGCCATCGTGCGCCACCTGGTCGAAGCGCATTCGGGCACCGTCCATGCGACGAGCGCGGGTCAGGGTTTAGGCTCGACGTTCACGGTCGAACTGCCGCTACTCCCCGTCGCACCGTCGCACGAGCGGCGAGGGTTGAGCCTTGATCATGCGGAGCGGCTTACGGCATAAACCCGGCGGCGAAAGCCCGGCCGCGCCCACGTCCGGTCAAGAATTAAAACAACTCGGAGCAATTTTTCAGTTCGGGTATCGGCAGGATGAACTAAATCAGGAGGGATAGGTGTGTTTATGGCGATCACGTTAATCGGGATTCTCGCCCTCATGCAACGGGCGGCGGAAGTAGAGATGACGACCGGCGGATGGGTCTTCATGATCGGCGCGTGGACGGCGATCATCTCACTCGTCATTTTCTGTTTCTCGAAGGTGCTCCGCAACCGTAAGAAGTAGAAATCTTAGGCAGCCGTATCCTTATGCGCGCCGCTGATGACGGCGGGTGCGGGTGCGGCGCGTGCGGAATTCAGGCGTTTTTGTTACTTTGTCTGGAAGACTATTATGGCCGTCGTCCAAAGAAGATTATCGAAGTCCTTCAAGCGGTTTTTCGATTCCGAGAAATCGAGCGGCATCCTGCTGATTATCTGCACGGCGCTGTCGCTCCTGCTCGCCAATTCTATGTTCGGCGCGGAGTACCTGAGCATCTGGCACGTGTATCTCGGCGGCCTGAGCATCGAGCACTGGATCAACGACGCGCTGATGGCCGTCTTCTTTCTGTTCATCGGCCTCGAACTCGAACGCGAACTGTATAACGGCGAACTCTCGAATTTCAGAAATGCGCTGCTCCCCATCTTCGCGGCGGTGGGCGGTATTGTCCTGCCCGCCTCGATCCATCTCTTTTTGAATGCGGGGACGCCGACGCAGGCCGGGATCGGCATTCCGATGGCGACCGACATCGCCTTCGCTCTCGGCGTGCTCGCGCTCTTGGGCAGCCGCGTCCCGGCTTCGCTGAAAGTGTTTCTGACCGCGCTCGCCGTGATGGACGATCTCGGCGCGATCATCGTCATCGCCATTTTCTACACGGCGGAACTCTCGGTCGCATACTTAATCGGCGCGCTCGCGGTGTTCGCATTGCTCGTCGCCATCAATCGCCTGTTACGGGTGATGAGTTTAGTCCCGTATCTTCTCGGCGGGGCGTTGATGTGGTTCCTGATGCTCAAGTCCGGCGTTCACGCGACGATTGCCGGGGTGCTCCTGGCGTTCGCCATTCCGTTCTCCGCTAAAGAAGACGACGTGGAATCGCCTTCGCATAGACTCGAACATTTGCTGCACCGCCCGGTCGCCTTCGTCATCCTGCCCATCTTCGCGCTGGCGAATACGGGCATCGTCGTCGGCACGGGCTGGGCGCAAAACTTAACGGGCGCAAACAGTTCGGGCATCATCGCCGGTCTGGTCTTGGGCAAGCCGATAGGGATTACGCTGTTGAGTTTCGCCGCCGTTTCAATCGGCATTTGCCGGCTGCCGCTCGACTTGCAGTGGCGGCACGTTTTCGGCGCGGGGCTGCTCGGCGGCATCGGTTTCACGATGTCGATTTTCATCACGAATCTGGCTTTCGTCGGGAACGCGGACACGATCAACGCCTCGAAGATGGCGATCCTGCTGGCTTCACTCACGGCGGGGACAATCGGTTTCCTGTGGCTCAAGCTGCTCGGCCAGCCCGCGGCGTCGGACGTGGACATGGACACGATGGATTTTGCGGCGGCTGATACATAAGCAACGATCTTCGGTCTGGTCGCGGGCTACGCTCGCTTCCTGCTGCCCGTTTATGCCTCCGCCGGGAATGTGTTCTGGGATCACATTGGCATTGGATGAAGCGTCCGGTCACCGCCCGTCGAGGCGACATCATGCTCCACACAAATCTGGGCGTGAGACGGCCTTTCCGGCTTCTTCGCACATCGTTCCATGACGGAGGATGATACCGTCGATGATAAACCTGCTCGCTTCGATAGTGGTTCTGCTGACGGGGTTCTATCTCGTTGGCCTTGCCTTGGTTTTGTTGCTGTCACCGGCACGAGCAACACGGTTCCTCGGCGGCTTTGCTGGTTCTGCTTTCACCCATTACCTGGAACTCGTGCTCCGACTGATCGCAGGTGGGGCAATCTTGCTGTACGCGCCGCGGATGCTGTTTTCCGGCTTCTTTGTGATTGTCGGCTGGGTTCTGTTGGTAACCACCGTGGGTCTTTTGGCGGTTCCGTGGCAGTGGCATCATCGCTTTGCGCGGCGGGCTGTCCCTTACGCAATTCGCAACTTGAGGCTGGTCGCCGTTGCTTCATTCGCTTTCGGCGTATTCGTTATGGCATCCGTCGTTCTTGGCGGCAACCCTGAGCAAGAGTTCGGCGCGGCTTCCTCATTGCGCGGCGCAGTCTAACAAAGGGGTTTTGAACCGGACGCGCAAATAGTCGGCCGCTTATCTTTGATGCCGTGTGCGTGCCGGTTATCCACGTCGTTAGGAGTCGGCCAGTTTGGGAGTTAAATTATTTCTAAAGAAAGAGGCGACACATGAGTGAAGTCACAGGCTTCTCCCTTCTCTTTGCTGTGGTAGGGCTTCTCTTCATCTGCTTAAGCATTCCTCTAATCTTGGGAAAAGTGCCGCCGAACTCACTATATGGCTGTCGCACGCGGAAAACTCTCTCCGACCCGAAAATCTGGTACGAGGCAAATCGCATCTCCGGCAAGGACTTCTTAATCTCAGGAGTGTTGGTCTTGGCCGCGTCAATTGCCACGTTGATGTTCGGGCAAGGAGTGAGGCCTGATCATGTGGTGATCACTCTGCTCTCCGTGATGTTGCTTTCGGTAGCCGGGGCGGCATGGCATTGTTTCAAAGCCGGGAGGCGGATGTAAGCGGCTCGGTCAGGGAACGTCGCGCCTGACAACTCATTCAACCGGGGGCGCAAAACCCCCGCGTCACATTGCGAGAAGGTGACCGGCGGCCACGGCCAGCACGGTCATCGCCCCGTAGGCGAGTTCGCCAATGCCGATCTGCTTGGCGCTCGCGCGCTGTGCGGTTTCGGAGCATCCGAACGCGGCGCGCAGCAGCAGAACTAAAAGCGCCGGCACGGCGAGAAGCGGAGCGACCTTCATCAAGGCGAGCGCAACGACGATTCCCAAAGCGCCAACGTGCGAGATGAACACGGGAGACAGGCCGGGAGTTTCGCCGTGCTTGAGTTGCAGACGCGCGCGGACGTAGAGAATGGTCGGGACGACCCGCGACGCGAGAATAACCCACAACCCGAACGCCGCAGGGAGCGGCCGGCCATCCGCCAAGGCGATGCTCGTCGAGACGGCGGCCAGCCCGAACGACCCGGCAAGCTCAGGCGCGAGCGCACGGCTTCGCCCCGTCGCGTCGAACACGAGTTGCACCGCCGCAAACGGCGCGGCCAATAGTAGAGGGAGGATGAATTGATAGCTCGCGGCGGTGGTTGCCGCCGCCAGCAAACCCGCTAACGCGAGACAGGCGTAGAGCAGTGCGAAGCGTTCCGCGACCGCCGTGCGCGGGAAGCGTCGCCCGCGCCTACGATCACCCGCCGCGATCTTGAACGGGTGACGCGCGAGAAACGCGCCGAGCGTGGCGACGGCGAGAAAGCAGCCCGCAGGCGACGGCGCGACCAGCAGGCCGAGCGCGACGGGTTCGAGCGCAAGCCCCCATCCGCCATGTTCATTCGGCAGCGCGACGGTGCGGATACGGACGCCCGCTCCCGCCGCGCCCATCTCACCCGCATCATTTTTTCGCCCGTGATCTTCTGGTAAAAACGTCCGGCTCATCTACGCTTCCCGATTTGGAAACTCAACGCTACCTAAAACCGCTTCGTCAACTCGGCATAGAAGAATCTCGCCGCGGGACTTGCGCCGCCCGCCGGGTAGATGACGGACTGCACGCTGCCGCCGCGCACGCCCGCGCCGTAAAACGTCAAGGTCGTCGTGGGCGTCACGCTTACGTCGGCGCTCAAGTCGAACAGCGTCCCCATCCCTCTACGCCCCCCGCCCGGTCGCCCGGCGTAGCCGAAAGTGCCTTCCTGAAATGCGCCGCCGCCCGTGTACCAGAGGTCGTGCCGGTTGCTCAACCTCAGATGATGAACGTCGGCGCGCAAGGCGAGGCGCGCGTGCGGCTTGAGTTTCAACTGCGCGTAGATGTCCTCGTTGTTCATCATGTTGTAGAAGGGGAAGCGCGCGTAGATGCGCGCCGTGGGGAGGGGCTGGAAGAAGGTCGTGTGGCGCGCGTCCGCCGGGTCGCCGTCGCCCGTCGAGCGCGAGTAACCGGCGCGCAACCACGGCTTCAACTTCGAGCCTAAGTTGCCGCCCGGCTGGAAGCCGCCCTCGAAAACAACTGCGCCCGCCCTGTGATCCAGATTGCCCCAGCGTCCGAACTGCCCCACGCCCCACGCCAACAGGTCAACTGTCCCGCGCGCGGTTTTGACGGCGGCGATGTAGTTGCCGCCGAAGGTCGTCAGGCGAATGTTCTCCGCGTCCGCCCGTCGAAGCGCGACGCTTCGATTGTCGGTCTTGAGCGCGCCGCGCCCGTCATGATAGTGCAAGGCCAGCAGGCGAAACTCGCTCGCCGTCCTTTTGCTCGCAAGGGGTTTGGTGTAAGCCCCGTACCAAAAGTCAACGTCGAGTTCTTTGAGACTGCGGAGTTGGAACACGCCCTCGGTCGGTCGCCCGCCGACGAAAGTGAAGTTGCCTGATTTGGTGTTGCGCACGTACTGGACGGCGTCGAAACTGCGACCCACGTGCGAGAAGCCGAAGTGGCCGATGAGGCGATGCGCGATGTGGTCGCGCTTCAAGGCGGCGAGCGTCGCATCGGAGGGCGTCGTCTCCGCGCCGTCAACGAACTCGAAGCGACCGGCGCGCACCGCACTCGCCTTATCGCCGAAGATTCCCTTGACGCGCACGTAAGCCTGTTTGAGCACTGCGCTCGCGTCCCGCCTGCCGTTGGCGGCGAAGTAAGACGCGCCCAAGCCTAACTGTCCCTGCGGGGCGATAGCTACGGCGCGCTCCGGCAGGTTGACGAGCACGGGAAACTCGCCCTCCACCTGCCAGTCGTATCTCTCCTTCTGCTGGCCGAGGCTCAGGCGCAACGTCGCCGCGCCGAACGTGTAGTCGTCGTCGAAGCCCGGCGTCTCGAACCAACCGTAGTTCTCAACGCGCAGGCGAAGGCTGCCGGAGAAGTTTACGCCGCCTATCTTGCGTTGCTTCGGCGGCTGTGGGGCAGCCGGTTTGGAGGCCGCCGGAAGAGTCGATTCCTTCACCCCGGCTTCGACTTCGGATGTGTTGACGGTCAACCTCGCCGCCGTCTCGGTCGTCGTCTGCGCGAATGAGACGAGAGAGGCGAAGGCCGCGATGGTGACGAGCGCGGAGAGTCGCCCGATGAAATCTTTCAGTCGGGCGTGTGCCCTGCGCGCGTTCGTGTCGTTCACTTTCATTGGTTCACACCTTGAGATTGCGTCAAGCCCCCGGAAGTCTTTAGTGGCCGAAAGCGACCGCCTGTGATCGCTCGCCGCGCGCGGGGCGCGGGAAGACGAAGTAGTTGATCGCCAGACAGGCGGAAGCGAAGACGGCGAGCAGGATGAATCCCGGCCAGTAGTTGCCCGTGGCGTCGCGTATGACGCCGAGCAGGAGCGGGGGAAGAAGCCGCCAAGTCCGCCGAACGCGCCGACCAGCCCCGTCACCGTGCCGGTCTCTTTCGGAAAGTGTTCGGGGACGAGTTTGAAGATCGCGCCGTTGCCGAGACCGAGCGCGGCCGCCGCGCCGAGCGCGCCGACGGTGAACGTCAACATGAAAGGGCAGCCCATCAGCAGTCCGAACACGGCCACCGCCACGAAGACGTAGAGCAGCGCGGCGAAGACGCGACGGCCGCCGAAGCGGTCGGCCAGCATCCCCGCCGGAAGGCGACCGAACGAGCCGAGCAGGACGGGCATGGCGATCAACAAACTCTTCGCTTTCGCCGACAGCCCGTACTCCTGCGTGAAGGTCGGCGCGAGTGCGGCCACCAAACCCCAGACCGCGAAGGAGACCGCAAAGGCCGTCGTGGAAAAAAAGAGCGCGCGCGCCGCGCCCGGTTTGAATGTTTCACTCATCGATCAATTACTCCACATCATTAAAGAGAATAAAGACGGCCGGGCACGCGCCCGCCCACACCTCTCTATGGCAAGGTGCGTGCCTCAAAAAAGCCTTGAGATTTACGTGATAACGTGAGGTCGGTGCGGATTTCCACCCGCAGCGAGACGGGTCGGCGGGGAATTTTTCGACGCGTCGCGCGTTTGGGAAGGAGTTAAGAATGCGCCGTTAAGAAGCTGTGTGAAAAGTAACGTTGCTGTTGTCCCGAAGGGACAATTGATCATAGCCCGGCCATTGATGGCCGGGGAGAGTTGATGTGTCTTTATCCTTGAGTCCCGGAGGGACGATTGAACCGTGATGTACATTCAATCGTCCCTCCGGGACTCACTCATTATTCTTCAACTTATTCCCGGCACTCAAGTGCCGGGCTATTACCAATCGTCCCTGACGGGACTTTCCAAACAGCTTCTAAGAATTCGCCGTTTCGCCTTCGCGTGTCTCTTCGTCGCAACGCTTGCAGTCGAGTTCGAGGCCGAGACGCGAGGCGCGCCCTTCCTCGGTGAGTACCCAGGGGCGCGTGTTGAGCGGCGGGTCGTGGCGGACGTGTTGGAAGTGGCCGCAAGTCAACTCCGCGCGCCAGTGTGATTCATCGTCCCGGTCGTAGCCGACGATCTTGCGCCGCATAAACTTGATCCCTTACTTCGGCGTGCGGATGTAGCCCGTGCTCGTGTAACGGCGCGAGACGGGACGCCACCAGAACACGATTGAGAGCGCGACGAGCCAGCAGACGCCCGACGAGACGACGAGCGGGACGAGCTTGGAGTAATGACCGGCGAGCGCGGCTTCGACCGCCGCCGACAGAATCCAGAGCTGCGCGACGTTGATCATCACGAGCAGAATCAGCCGCGCCTGCCAGACCGCGCTCTGCCCGCTATTGCTGCTGGCGTGTTTGCGTTCCGACGCACGCGCCCGTGCAGTCTGCGATGCGCTTTCAACTCTCATGTTCGACGCCTCCGGCCTTCCTGCCCGTCGCCCACAACTCGCCGTTGGCGCGCACTTCGAGTTCGATCCGGTCGAGCGGTCGCGGTGGCGGGCCGTAGAGTGCGTTGCCGGTCTTTACGTCGAACGCTCCCTTGTGGCAGGGGCATTCGAGCCGCCCGTGCTCGCGCGCGAAATAGACGGGGCAGGACAGATGCGTGCACTTCTGCCCGTAGGCGTGATACCGACCTTCGCAGTCGCGCATGAGAATCGCCGTGTCGCGCTCGGTCGGGTAGCGGAAGTTGAGCGACGTGCCGGGGGCCAGCGTCTCCGCGCCGTCCACGCGCGCGGGCGCGAAACTCGGCGTGCTCCGCGCGTCAAAGGCGGCCTTCGCGGCGAATCCGGCCGCGCTCGCGAAGAGAGCCGTCGAAGTCAGCGCGAGGAAGTTGCAGAACTCGCGGCGCGTAACCTGCGCTTCCTCGTCGCGCTCGTAAGGGAAGTCGTGCTGGTGCGGCGCGGTCGCCGCGCGCACGTCGCTCTCATCCGACCGTTCACCGCCGCCGCCGTTTCCCAGCACGCGCTTGATAGTTTTACCGAGTTTGTTTGCGCTCATAATTTTTCAGAGAGAAGCAAAAACATCTCTATATAACTCGTACCTTGCCATCTTCATTTAACTCGTCACATATCACTCGTCACTCGTCACAGTTCTCAAAACTCATTGCTCTTGTCCGAGTGTTCGGCCTGTGTGTCGATCCATGATTCGACCGTCGGCGTCTGCCGTTCTTCGGCGGGACGTAACATGCCCTCGAAGACGCCGCAGCCGTCTATTTCAACCGTGTCGGCATCGGTCGGGAGCATCAGATGAACTTTCGTCTCGACGTGTTGATTGCCGAAGACGTGAACGTTGATCGGCTTCGTGCGACGAAGCGGGACGATCTGCTCGTACTTGCCGAACGAGATCGCGCCCGTCGGGCACACGCTCGCGCACCTCGGCTTCAAGCCCTCGCCGGAGCGGTCGTAGCACATGTCGCACTTCATCTGGAGATGCATCTCCGTGTGGTACTTCGGCACGCCGAACGGGCAGGCGTTGACGCAGTTGCGGCAATCCAGGCAGCGCGGCTTCAAGGCCGACATGACGATGCCTTCTTCCGACATCTTGATCGCGTCCGCCGGGCAGACGAGCGCGCACGTCGGCTCGGTGCAGTGCAGGCAGACCGTCGGCATCGTCGCCGTCGTCTCCGCGCGGTCGAGGTAATCGACGTAAATCATCGAGTACCCCTTGTGCGTCCCGCACTCGCGGCACGCGGCCACGCACGAGCGGCAGCCGATGCATCGCTGCGGGTCTATGAACATCGTCTCTTCCATAGAAATTCCTTCGGAATTTGTCAGTTGTCAGTAGTCAGTTGTCCGTTGCATGTGCTCGACATGCTATTAGCTAAAAACAAAAGTTCAAGATCGAGCAGCACTAAAACAACGGACAACTGACCACGGACAACCGGCTATCATCTAACCTCGCTGCGCGACATGCCCTTGCGCCGTGACGCGTTTGCAGCGCGGGCAATAGTCTTGCAGTTGTCGCCCGTCGGGCATCGTGTAGTCGAAGCCGAGTTTTTCGACGACCTGCTTCAAATCTCCGAGCCACATCTCGGAGACGAATTCGACGCCGCAGCGGGCGCACTCTGCTTGCGGCATCTCGCGCGCGCGCCGCTGGTAGAGTTCGACGCCGATGGAGGCGGGTCGCTGGACGACGTGAAAGAGCTTGCCGAAGGGCAGGTAAAAGAGATTCATGATGACGAGCGCCTGATGCGTCAGCGAGATGAACGAGTACATGTAACCGCCGAGCCAGAGGCTGGAGACGGTGAGCATCAGCCCCGTCACCGAGACGGAGATCAACAACAGGTGCGGGACGAAGTCGAGCATGTACTGTTGCAGCGCAATCGCGCCGCGATCTCGCAGACGGCGGCGGATGGCGATGGCGCACCCCGCGATGACCATGAGGGCGGTGAAGTCGAGCGCGTGGAACATGACCCAGGCCGCGATGCTGCGCCCGTCGAGCACGTTCAGGGGAAAGCCGAAGAGGTAGGTGCGGTAGCCGCGCTCGCCTTCCAGTTTGAAGTGAATCCAGCCGAAGACGAGCGGGAAGGTGATTGCCGCCGAGAGCAGGCAGCCCCACATGATGAGCGCATGCATCAGCCAGCGCGTAAAGCCGCGCCGCCGGATGAAGCGTTGCTCGACGAGGTTGCGCGTGATGGTCGTGGCCGCTCTCCGCGTGTTGGCGAGCAGTTTTTTTCGCTGGCGAAAGAGTTGCCAGCCGCGCCGCCAGTAGACGCGAGTGGCGGGACGGCGGAGCCACAGTGCGTAGCGGTAGACGACCGCGCCGAAGGCGACGACGCTCGCCACCGTGTAGCCGAACAAGGCCGCGTCTTAGTGTTCGAGGTTGCGCGAACCGACGATGACCAAGAGCGTCAACCCGGCCGATGCCGCGAGGCCGTAGATGACGGAAGTGAATTTATCGCGCGTCCGTTCAGTGTGCCCCCGTGCCCGCCCCCGATTCGTGATGACGGCGCGCCGGGATGCCGCGCGAAATTACTACGCCCGCGCAGATGAAAAGTAGCACCGTCAGGATAAAGAGTCTTCGCCGCATCTTCGAGCCTCGCTTTCGCCGGCCGGAAAAAGTCGCACCGCTTCCCCGTGCGTTGAAGCGCATTGCAAGCGACGAGCCATAAAAGTTTGCGACGAAAGTTTGGGGAAATCGGGTTTCAATAATTCAGGGAAGGGAGCCGGTGGGAAATTCCCCGCTACCGGAAGACGTTCGTTGGGTAAATTTACGCGTCGAGCGACCTTCGCGGTGGCAGCGACGACGACGATCTGCGCGCATGTGAAGCGCGTATCGAGTCGCGCCGACGAGTCGGCGCAGCGGGTATGCGAATTGCTCTGAGAGTCAAGTTGTAGCAGAAATGCCTCTGCGCCGTGTTGACCGCAATCGAGCAAATATCTGAATCCAAGCGCCGGAGCGCCATAATATGGGCGAGCATCAAATCGAACAGAACACTGACGACCGCAGCAGGCGCGAATTTATGAAGGCGCTGCTCGGCGACCTCGGCGCGCTTGAGCGGATGCTCGACGCGGGAAGCATCGAGAGCGGCGTGCGCAGAATCGGCGCGGAGCAGGAGATGTTCCTCGTGGATTCTCAGTTCCGCCCCGCGCCCGTCGCCGTCGAGACAATCGAGCGCGTGCGAGACCCACGCATCACCACCGAGATCGCGCGCTTCAACCTCGAAGCCAACCTGACGCCGCGCCTCTTCGAAGGCGATTGCTTCCGCCGGATGGAGGAAGAGGTGTTGGATGTCATCGGGCTGGTGCGCGAGGGCGCACGCGCGTCGGGTGCGGACGTGCTGCTCGCCGGCATTCTGCCGACGCTCGAAAGGTCTGACCTGACGCTCGACAACATCACGCCCTGCCCGCGCTACTACCAACTGAACGACGCCGTCATGCGCCTGCGCGGCGGCGCGATCAACGCGCATATCAAGGGGCTTGAAGAGGTCAACGTCTCGTCCGACAACATCATGTTGCTGTCGTCGAACACGAGCTTTCAGGTTCACTTGCAAGTCGGCGCCGCCGAGTTCGTGCCGCTCTACAACATGGCGCAGGCCGTGACCGCGCCGGTGCTCGCGGCAGCGGTCAACTCGCCGCTCTGGCTCGGCAACCGGCTGTGGCACGAGACGCGGCTCGCCCTCTTCCAGCACTCGGCCGACGCGCGCTCCCGCGCGCAGCAGGAGCGCGGCTTCCCCACGCGCGTCGGCTTCGGCGAGCGTTGGCTCGAAGGCTCGGTCATCGAACTTTTCCGCGAGGACATCGCGCGCTTTCGTCCCATCATGGCATCAGAGACGAACGAGGATTCCCTCGCCATACTCGCGCGCGGCGGCGTGCCTCGCCTCGCCGCGCTCTGCCTGCACAATGGCACGGTCTGGTGGTGGAACCGCCCCTGCTACGGCGTCTCGGAAGGCCGCGCGCACCTGAGAATCGAGAACCGCGTGATCCCATCGGGGCCAACCACGCTCGACGAGATCGCGAACGCGGCCTTCTTTCTGGGGTTGATGACGGCGCTCCCAGAAGAATACGGCGCGATAGACAAGCGGATGACGTTCGACGATGCCAAGTCGAACTTCTGGGCTGCCGCGCGCCACGGCCTGAAGGCGCAGTTCACCTGGGTGAACGGGATGAACTACGGGTCTTCCCGGCTCATCCTCGAACACCTCATGCCGCTCGCCCGCGCCGGACTCAAAGCACGGAACATTGACGCATCGGACATCGATCTCTACCTCGGCACGCTCGAAGAGCGCGTTCGCACGGGGCAGACCGGCGCGCAGTGGGCGCTCTCGTCGCTCGCCGCGATGGGGAAGCGCGGAACGCGCGACATGCGCCACCGCGCGCTCGCCTCCGCCATGCACGCACAGCAGCAGGCGGGCGAACCCGTGCACCGCTGGCCTATCCTCGAACAGAGTGAGCCGGAGGACTGGGCAACCGGTTACCGCACGGTCGGGCAGTTCATGTCCACAGACCTCTTCACCATGAGACCGGACGACCTCGTAGACCTCGCCGCGAGCCTCATGGACTGGCGGCACATCCGGCACGTGCCGGTGGAAGACGAAGAGGGACATCTGGTCGGCCTCATCTCGCACCGCACGCTCCTGCGCCTGCTGGCGCGCGGGCAACATGAAGGCCGGGTCGCGGTCAAAGAGATCATGAAGGCCGACCCCGTGACGGTCACGCCCGCGACGCCGACGCTCGAAGCCATCGAGTTGATGCGGACGCGGCGCGTGGGCTGTCTCCCCGTCGTTGAAGACGGCGCGCTCGTCGGGATCGTCACGGCGACGGACTTCCTTGACGCCTCGGCAAAACTGTTTGAGGAGCGACTCACGCCGACAGTCGCCGCGCGGGAGACAGCGCGGGGCGCGCACCAGTCGGGCTGACGTGCGGGCTAAAATTTCGCAATCGAATCAGAATGATTCATTGACCTTCGCGGCCTGAAGCTGTGCTATATTTCCGTCTGAAATTAATAATCTCCGAGCGATAAAGTTAAGAGTAGACTTCATCGTCGAAGGGGCGGAAACGTGCCTGGGGAACGGGACAACTGGCTGCGAAAACTTCTGAGAGCGACGACGCTACAGGGCATCGCCGTCGGCGTCGCGCTCGGCGCGGCCATCGGCATCGGCGGCTACACCTTCATCTACGCTAAAGGCTATTCATATCTCACGAACGACCCCGGCGCGTGCGCCAACTGCCACGTCATGCAGGAGCAGTACAGCGGCTGGGTCAAGTCTTCCCACCGCGCCGTCGCCGTCTGTAACGACTGCCACACGCCAGCCGGTACGTTCGGCAAATACTATACGAAGGCGT
>DASQNL010000380.1:0-1596 GCA_035644995.1 Pyrinomonadaceae bacterium
GCTGCGGCGCGGAAGACGACTTTCACGAACTGCCGCTGCTCTGCACGGAGTTGATTCTCAAACATGAGGGTTGGGAGGTGCTGAGTCTGGGGGCGAACACGCCCTTCTACTCGCTCACGGAAATGGTCGCGCGGCTCCACCCGCGCCTCGCCTGCGTGGCCTCGACCATCCTCGGCGACCCGTCGCGCGCCGTCCGGGAATTTCGGGAACTGCGCGCGACCGCGACGCGCGTGGGCGCGGCGATTGTTCTCGGCGGCGCGGGATTCGCCGGCGAGAACCTGCGGCTCAGGCTCCCCGCCGAACTCTACCCCGACAATTTTCAACAACTGCTCGACTTCGCCGACTCGCTCGTCATCACACGGCCGCCCCGCACGCCGTAACGCCACGGCGACGGCGGTCGCCGCGCTTCAATCACGCGCCTGAGCGTCGAGCGATTGCAGCGCGCGTTCGAGCATGGCGCGGTGCGCGGGATTCGTCGCGCGTTCGAGTTGATCGAGGATGCGCGCTCTGGACAAGCGGAGGGATTCCAGTTTCGCTTCGCGCTCGCGCTCCGCGGGCGAGGAACTATTTTTGCGCAGGCGCGCCTCCGCCGCCTGCTGCTGCCGCTCCATAGCGTCTTCCATCTGCCCCGCCAGCGCGTCTCCGTCCCATCCTCCGGCCATCGCTCCCGTCTCCTTCCCGCCCCGCGCGGGGCGTCGCCAATCACGCTCGTCGGCCAAACGCGACACCTGCTCAATCGTCCTTCTCCGGCTTCGAGCGCGAACGTTTCAGGCGCGAGCGGCGCGCTTTCGTTTCCAGTGTGCGCTCCTTCGCGCCGCGCGTCGCACGCGTCGGGACGCGCTTCGCCGGGCGATGATTCAACTTCTCCACGCGCTCGCGGAGTTTGCGCAAACAAGTCGCTTTATTCTGATGCTGGCTGCGCGCCTCGCGGCACGTGACGGCCACGCCCGTCGGCCGGTGCGTGAGCCTCACCGCGCTCTCCGTCTTGTTGACGTGCTGGCCGCCGGGGCCGCTGGAACGGAAGGTGTCAACCTCGCATTCCCGCAACAGGTCTTCGTCGGATTCCGGGAGTATGATCTTCACGGTCGCTCACCCGAACAAACTCGATTGACATTCGGTCACCCGGCGCGCGTGCCGGTTTCGCCGTCAGACTCAGAAAAGTTTGATGACGTTTTTGATCCCGCCCGCTTTGCCGAGCAACAGTTCGCGGTGCTCCTCGATGGGCACGCGCGAGGTGATGAGCGACTCGACGACTTGCGGCCAACGCCGGTGGAAGATTTCGAGATCGCGGATGGCGGCCTCGAACGCTTCGCGCCCGGCGTTGACCGTGCCGAACGCGACTTGATTGCGCAGCACCAGATTGCGCATCAACAAGTCCGTGTCAACCGCCACGGGCGCTTTCCTGCCCGGCACGCCCGTGAAGACGAACACGCCGTTCGTGTCGAGATGTTTCATCACCTCGAAGGCCAACGCGGACGCGCCGACCGCCTCGTAGACGAGATCGATGCCGCCCACCTCTGCGGCCAATTCTTCGACCGCGTGCGTCTCGGTGGAGATGTATTTCCCGCCGAACGACTCGACGAGACGCGCCTTCTC
>DASQNL010000381.1:0-13505 GCA_035644995.1 Pyrinomonadaceae bacterium
GCGGCGTGCGCGGGCGCACGCGCTCGCGCGTCGGCGGCGGCGCGGCGGAAGGCGACATGCAGACGAACGGCAGCGCGAGCGTGCGCATCCTGCGTCCGCCGTCGGAAGCGGGCGCGGCGAGCGGCGGCGGTGCGGAACCCAAACTCGAACGCACGCCGACGCTCACCAATGATTCCGTCATCGAACTCGTCGAGGCGGGTTTCTCGGAAGGCACGATCATCCGGCGCATCGAAGGCTCGCCGGTCGAGTTCGATTTCGCGCCCGCGAAACTGGCGGAGTTGCGCCGCCGACGCGTCGGCGAGGCCGTCATCGCCGCGATGCGCGCCGCGTCGGGCGAAGAGGGCGCGGGAGTTCGTTAATGCTCGTGCCCCGCAACCGTAAAAGTTAGATCGATGCGTTTCAACCTTTCCGATTTGCGCTTTGATCATCCGCCGACGCGATTTTGTCTCGCACGCGCGGCCTTGCGGTGCGCGTTCATCCTGTTCCTCGCCGGTGCGACGGGCGGCAATCTCGCGTCCGTCGCGCTCGCGCAAGGGACGAAAACCGGGCAGAGTTCTCCGTCGTCGCAGGACATAGACGACGACGAAGTGATCAAGGTGAGCACGACCGAAGTGCTCTTGCCCGTGACGGTGCGCGACGCGGCCGGGCGTCTGGTGACGACGCTTGAGCGCAAGGATTTTCAGGTGTGGGAAGACGGGCGCGAACAGCCTCTGAGCGATCTGCGCCTGCGGCGCGTGCCGGTGGATGTCTTGCTGATGGTGGACGCTTCGTCCTCTGTGGCGAGCAATTTGGAAGATTTCCGCCGCGCCGTGGAGGAGTTCGCCGCGCGCCTCGCGCCGGATGATCGCATGAGCTTATTGAAGTTCGACGACCGCGTGGAGTTGTTGCAGGACTGGACGGCGAGCCGCGTGCAACTCAGACGCTCGCTCAGGCGCATCACGCCCGGCATGTTCACACGCTTTCACGACGCGCTCTACCTGGCGGCGCGCGAGCAGTTCAAAGGCGCGCCGGAGCGGCGACATGCCGTGGTCGTGCTCACGGACGGGATCGATAGCGGGCGCGGCCACGCGTCGCTGGAGATGGCGCTCGCCGCGCTGCTCGAAGCCGGGGCGAGCGTCTACTGTATCAGCAACACCGAGATCGAGCGCGCGCGCAAGCGTGCCGAACTCGACACGCTCCAATCCGAACCGCCCGCCACCCGACGCTTCAACCAACTCCGCATCGGCGACCTGCGCGAATCCCTGCGCGTGCTCGACGCGAGCGAACGCAACCTCGCCGCCCTGACGGCGTCCACCGGCGGGCGTCTCTTCAAGCCGCAGAGTTTTGCCGCGCTCGATAGCGTCTACGCAGAGGTGGCGGAGGAACTGCGCCACCAGTACGCGCTCTACTACATGCCGCTCGACAAGAGACACGACGGGAAATTTCGCCGCGTACAGGTCAAGACCTCAGACCCCGCCCTACGCCTCACGACGCGCATCGGCTATTTCGCCCCGCGCAGTTGAATACGCCGCCCCTTTGCTCTCCGCCGTTTAAAATTTGAGCCATTTGAGCCGCTGAATGAGGGGCGTGTGTCAGGAAAGCCCGACCCGATTGTCGATTTACGGCTTCGGGGTCGGAAAGATACACGCCCTCGTGTCTTGAGTCCATTGGGTACATGCGACCCGCACACGCCGCCTAAATTATCCCCTTGAAAAAAACTCGAATCGGATAAGCCTTTATATTTACTCAGTTGCATTATTAGGAGCGGCTGGCATGGGCATTGCTCTGTGCGATAGGTTGATCCATCTCTTTGAAGCGAAGAGGGCAATTTCACAGGACGGAGTTAGGGTTGAAAAGTGGCGGGGAATTGACGAGTCGGTCATTCCTCCGCGCCTGAATGCTCAGCCACAGGTTGAATTCAGGCGCGCGACGTAGGTAGATTCGACCCCTGCCGGCCGCCTCAGGCGCGCTCCCCGGCCGCGCTCGCTTCAAAAGGTTCCGGTCACAAATTAAGCGTTTCAACTGAAAATGCGACGCCCGCTAACGGCGCGTCCGACAAATTTATCCGGTAGAGAAGGAAGAGAACATGCGACCCATTAAACACGTGGAAAGAGGACTGACCGCCATTGCGGCGGGCGCGTTCAACACCGTCCAGTTTTTCAATAAATATCGCCCCAGCGAGTCATTCATTCCGAAGTGGTCGGACAAGCCGCTCTTGAAGTCTTGGCAGAAGTCGAAGCCGCCGCTCGGCTTCCCGCGCACGACCGACAGTTTGTGCCCGAAGTGCGTGATCGAAGCGCGCGCCAAGATTTTGAACGCGGAGGTGATCGACCCCGCGATCCTGATCAACGAGAAAGTCGGCGAGGTGAAGGCGCAGATCGTCGAGCGCAACGGCGAGATTTGGATGATCAAAGACTGCCCCACGCACGGCCACATCGAAGACATCATGGCGATGGACTCGAATTTCCTCAAGCACATCGAGGCGCAGTTTCCCGGCCGCGACATCCAGGCGCACAACGACGAGAAGCTGCACAATCACGGCTCGTCCACCATCAAGTACGGCCGCGGTTCGGTCTTGACGATTGACCTCACGAACCGCTGCAACATGATGTGCGACCCGTGCTTCATGGACGCCAATCAGGTCGGGTTCGTCCACGAACTCAGCTTCGAGGATGTGAAAGACATCCTCGACAAGGCCATCTCGATCAAGCCGCGCCGCCAGATGTCGGTGCAGTTTTCGGGCGGCGAGCCGACGATCTCGCCGCACTTCATCGACTCGATCAAGTATTCGCGCAAGGTCGGTTACAACTCCGTGCAGTGCGCGACGAACGGCATCGAGTTTGCCAAGAGCAAAGACTTCTGCCGCGAAGCCGCCGAGGCGGGCTTGCGCTACGCCTATCTCCAGTTCGACGGCATCGGCAACGATGCGAACTCGCACCGGCAGGTCGGCAATCTCTTCGACGTGAAACTGCGCGCGATTGACAACCTGCACGAAGCGGGCGTCGAGATCGTGCTCGTCACGACGCTCGTCAACAACATCAACAACGATCAGGTCGGCTCCGTCATCCGCTTCGCGCTCGACAACCCGAAGAAGGTCGCCTTCATCTCGTTCCAGCCCGTGTCGTTCACCGGCCGCGACGAGGAGATCACGGACGAGCGGCGCATGGCGCAGCGTTACACCCTGTCGCACCTCGCGCACGACGTGAAAACTCAGGTCGGCATCACCGAGCCGACGCGCGATTGGTTCCCGCTCTCTCTGATGGGCGCGTTCGCCGATTTCGCAGACCTCGTCCACGGCCCCGAAGCCGAATGGGGTCAGGTCTCCTGCGGCTGCCACCCGAACTGCGGCGTCGGCACGGCGGTGATGATCAATAAGAACACGAAAGAGATGAAGCCCGTGCCGGAGTTCTTGAACATTCCCGGCCTCGTCAAAGACATGACGGGCATCACGGACGCCGGGCGCGGCAAATGGTTCTCGAACATTATGATGGCTCTGGCTCTCTTGAAGAATTACCAGCCCTACGGCGCGCCGCAGAGCTTGACGCTCATTGACATCTTCAAGAAGTTCGACAAGTCGTTCGGTTTATCGGGCAAGTCCTACGGCAAGGTCGAAGGCGACCGCACCTATGAGGACATTCAGAAGCGTCGCTCAGACCCGTGGAACTTCCTCTTCATCGCGGGCATGTGGTTTCAGGATTTGTTCAACTACGACTTCCGCCGCACGGAGATGTGCATCATCCCCTACGGCACGCAGGAAGGCGAGATCAGTTTCTGCGCCTACAATACGGGCATCGGCTGGCGCAACATCATCGAGCAGATGCACCAGAACGCGACCATCGCCAAGTGGTACAAAGAGAACGGCCGTCACGAAATCTTCGCCAAGGGCAAGAACGTCGAATTGGCCGAGGTCGGCTTCACGGGCATCTTGAACGAAGTCGACTTGCAGCGTCCGAACCGTCCTGAGATGGCCGGGCCGAAGACGGCGGCCGAAGAAGCGGCGATGATGCGCAAGCTCTATCAGGAGATGGTGCTCAAGCAGAAACTCGGCGCGGGCGACGTGGAGAAGAACACCCCCGTCCAGATCAAGGGTCTGAGTCGCAGCAACGGAAAAGACACCGTGTCCGCCTAAAGGGATCACGGCTCAGGTGACACAAGGTAAGCCCCGCGCCGCGTTTGCACGTGCGCGGGGCTTTCCCTTGACCGTCGAACTCTCTACCGAAGCGCGCTCCCTTGAATAATTCAAGGCTTTGGGTTGTAATGAACCGCGGTTGATTTACTTATGACTCGTATTCTTTTAACTAACGACGACGGCATCCATTCCGACGGCCTCAGCAAACTCGAAGAAGCTCTACGCACGGTGGGCGACGTGTACACGGTGGCTCCGGCCTCCGAGATGAGCGGCGCGTCGCACAGCCTGACGCTCTCGCGCCCCCTGCGCATTCGCCACATCGACGAACGCCACTGGACGGTGGACGGCACGCCGACCGATTGCGTCACGCTCGCCCTCCATAAGATTTTACCGCGCGAAGAGTGGCCGCACATCTGCGTCTCCGGCATCAACCACGGCGGCAACCTCGGCGACGACGCCTCTTATTCGGGCACGGTCGCGGGCGCGCTCGAAGCGACGATTCTCGGCGTCACCGGCCTCGCCTTCAGTCTCGTCGCGCGCGAGAATTACGACTTCACGCACGCCGCCGCGTTCGCCGCGCGAATCGTGCGGAAAGTTTTGGCCGAGGGCTTGCCCGAAGGGATTTTGCTCAACATCAACATGCCGCCGGGCGAACTGGGCGGCGTCAGCGTCACGCGGCAAGGGATGAAGAACGCGCGCCCGATCATCACGGAGAAGATCGACCCGCGCGGCAAGGCGTATTACTGGATCGGCGAGGAGGTGTTTCCCGAAGACACGGTCGAGGGCACGGACTACTACGCCGTCAAACAGGGCTTGGTCTCCATCACGCCGATGCGCAGCGACATGACCGATCACCGTTCGCTCGCCGTACTACAGAATTGGAACTCGCCCAGCCCGAATGGAAATGTTCCCGCCGCAGACCAGACGGTCGAACACGTCTGAGAGCTTTAATCATCTTTTGCCGCACTACGGAGCCGTAATCTGGTGAGTTCCGCATCACACATCCCTCCCGTGCAAGCAGGGGCGTTCCGCCGCCAGCGCGACCAGATGGTCGAATACCTGCACAAGCGCCACGGCATCAGCGATGCGCGCGTGCTCGAAGCGATGCGCGAAGTGCCGCGCCATTACTTCGTGCCCGAAGCCCTGCAAGGCAACGCCTACGGCGACCACGCGCTGCCTATCGCCGCCAACCAGACGATCTCGCAGCCCTACATCGTCGCGCGCATGTCCGAGTTGTTGGAACTCGATAGCGAGAGCGCGGTGTTGGAGATCGGCGCGGGGTCGGGTTATCAAACGGCGGTGCTCGCGCGTCTGGCCGGGCGCGTGCTCGCCATCGAGCGCATCAGCGAACTGGCGCGCGTGGCGCAGGCGCGCATTCGCAGCCTCAATATCTACAACGCCACCGTGAAGTGCTTCGACGGCACGCTCGGCTGGAGCGCGCACGCGCCCTACGATGCCATTCTCGCCGCGGCGGGCGGCCCCGAAGTGCCCGAACCGCTCATGGCGCAATTGAAAGTGGGCGGGCGTCTCGTGATGCCCGTCGGCGAACGGCGCGACGCGCAGCGTCTCGTGCGCGTCGTCCGCAACCCGGACGGCTATGCGCGCGAAGACCACGGCGCGTGCGCCTTCGTCCCGCTCATCGGTCGCTACGGCTGGTCGGCCGAGTCTTGAGTCTCTCTGCGCAGATTCGATTCGCGTCTGCCGATGCCCTGCTCGAATTCCTGAGCCTTGTCCAACGCTTTCTTAACATCACCTTGATCATAACGAGAGGATCGTTCCCGGTTTGAAGAAATTATTTGCTTACCTGCGCCGCACCAAAGCATGGGTGGAAAGTTACGCCGAGAAGCCCTATGCTGCGTGGGCGCTGTTCATCATCGCCTTCGCCGAGTCGTCGTTTTTCCCCATCCCACCGGACGTGCTGCTGATCGCGATGGCCGTCGTCGTCCCGAAGAAAGCCTTCCGCTACGCCCTCATCTGTTCGGTCGGTTCAGTCCTGGGCGGGATGTTGGGCTACCTCATCGGGCTTGAATTTTTCGATCTCATCGGGCGCAAGATCATCAACCTCTACGGCGTCGGCGAGCAGTACGAGCACGTGCGGCAACTCTACGAGCAGAACGCTTTCGCCGCCATCGCCATCGCGGGTTTTACGCCCATCCCGTACAAGGTCTTTACGATTGCGGCCGGGGCGTTCCAGATACCGTTTATGACGCTGGTGGCGGCCTCTGTGCTCAGCCGTTCGGCGCGCTTCTTCCTCGTCGCCTCGCTCTTCTACTTTTTCGGCGCGCCGATCAAAGCCTTCATTGATCGTTATTTTGAAGTTCTCACGTTGATCTTCACCGTGCTGCTGGTCGTAGGGTTCTTCATCGTGCGCTGGGTGCTCTGAGGCGGGTTGTGGGAACGTGGAGGCGTTGCATGTTTGACATGCGTGCGCGGCGCACCTAGAATGCCTGCACAGTTTGTTTGTCGGGGCGTGGCTCAGCCTGGTAGAGCGCTCGGTTCGGGACCGAGAGGTCGGAGGTTCGAATCCTCTCGCCCCGACCATTCATCTCAAGAATAAACGGTAGCCAACTTCGGCTGCCGTTTTCGTTTGGCGTAGAGACGCCGCAAGTCCTCGCGCCTGACCCGCCCACTACCACGCCTGCACGAAATTGTTTGTCCTGAGAAAGAACCTTCGGCCTATAATTTCGTATTCCGGTGAAACGGATCGATTAGGAGTTCACTATGTTCTGCCCACAATGCGGTGCGAATCAAAGCGAAGAGTTGAAGTTCTGTAATTTATGCGGCGCGAATTTGCAGGCCGTGCGGCAGGCGGTGGCGACGCGCGAAACGGGCGAGAAATTCGATTGGAGCAAGACGTGGGTCGCCGAAATGTTTCTCTCGGAAGAGGAACGTAAAAGACGCACGCATCAGCTTGAGCAGGAACGTGGCGAAACGGCGGAGATCAAACGCTATAACGAGATCAAGGCGGGCGTGATCACTTCAAGCGTCGGAGTCGGCGCGGCGATTTTCCTCTTCATCTTTATGGAGGGCATCATCCTGAGCAGCCCGAATTCGAATGACAAAGAGATTCTCAGCCGCCTCTGGATCGCCGGTGTGGTTCCGTTTCTCATCGGTCTCGCGATCATGATCAACGGCATCTTCATCAGCAAGAAAATTGTGGAACTCGAAAGGAGAAGATCGCCGTCGAGAACCGAACCGGGGGCGTTGGACGGGCAGCAGACGGACACAGCGCCACGCCACCTGAATTCCGCCGACACCACGGAATTCGTCTCGCCGAACTTCAGCGTCACCGAAGACCCGACGAAGCACCTGACGCCTTCACGTCGGAAACAGTAAACCCGTCATGCGCCGTTAGAAACCGCGCCGCCGTTAACCGCTTCTCATTGTTTCGTCTCTCGATGGTTGCAGCCGAAAGCAGGGAGTGATCTCGACCGTCTCGTCCGTCAGTTGGAATCTGCCGGCGGCCGGCTCGACTTGATCCACTTGGCGACGTGCTGCGCGACGTTGAAGAGGTCGTTCGGTTTGATGAGATAGTCTTGCGCCCCGGCCTCCAAGGCGGCCTCCTTTTCCTGGGGCATGGCGCGCGAGGAGTAGAAGATGATGGGCGTCGTCGGGTCGAACTGGCGAAGCAATTTGCAGATCGAGACGCCGGATGCGTCGGGGAAGGTGTGGTTGAGCAGGTAGAGGTCGAATCGTTGGTCGCCCTTCTGCGCCGCTTCCAGACAAGCCGTGCCCGTCTCGACGGACGTTACTCTGAATCCCGCCCGCTCCAACATCATCGTCATCAACACGCGCGTGTCATCGTGATCTTCGACGTACAGAATGTGTCCTGCGATGGCGGGTGTTTCCATTATCAAATCATCCCTTCGAGCAATTCAATCATAACATCGTCGAGCCGTTGATACCCGCTCTCATCAAAGCCGAAAACCGGTACGCCGCCGGGTTGCGAGCAACCGGCGTGGAGTTGAAGTTTAACGACGAAGAGTTATAAGGCGACTACAGCGGCGACGCTCCATCTCGTGATGAGCGCGTGCGGCGCAAGATGCGGTGCGTCGCCGCATTAAGGTGCGAAAGGAAGATCGCCCGGCCGGGTGATTTACAAATAAAGGATTTCGACCGGCGTGGGAGAGTCCGGCATGGCGTTGGCGATGGGTGCGGGCAGGAACGTTTCGATCAAGTTCTCCAGGCGATCATAGTCAATGGGCTTGGTCACATAGTCGTTGCAACCGGCGGCAATAGCGACGGCGCGATGTTGCGCCGGGTCGTAGGCCGAAAGTGCGAGGATGGGAGTGCGGCGCACATGCGCGTCTGTGTGCTGGCGCAGTTGGCGTGTGGCGGCGAGGCCGTTCAGCTTGGGCATGCGCAAGTCCATTAAGATGAGGTCGGGATGCTCGCGCTCGGCGATGCTAATCGCTTCGTGCCCATCCGCCGCCGTCAACACGCGGTAGCCGCGCATCTCCAGCAGTATCCCCAGGCTGAAGCGGTTGTCTTCATCGTCTTCCGCGATGAGAATTGTCGTGCCTCTGTTGATTCGTTGACCCATCTCTGAAGCCTTCCGATGCGAGAGTTCGCCGTGGCGATGCGGAATTCCGACCAACTTCCACAATGCTTAACCGAGGAGACGACGAACAATAGGTTGATATGCGGAACCGTTCAACTTTGTGAAGAGGGTTGCGGGCTTCTTCCCGGCGCCCGCAACCCCGAAAGAGGAGGCTCTTTCACGCATAGATTGCGCGCATTGTAAGCATCGCGGGTTGGAGTGTCTGTACGTTTAAGTACAAAAATTTGACATATTTATGCTGCCTCGAACACACCTGCCGTGATAAGTAGCCGACCGTTTTTTGATTCATTCGATGAGGGTATGAAAGGCTCGAAGCCAACACAGTTTTTCCATAAATTTAGTACGAACTCGTACAGACTTCGACGTGCTTGAAACCTATAATAGCATTCAACTTAACGACGTTTAAACAGCGGAATTTCAACGTGGCGATTCAGGGTGGCGAGCGAAGCTCCGCAAAGGATTCTTACTCGTTAGGGCGGGTATCTTCGGGCGATAGTCCATCGAAGAGTTTTTGCCGGACGGTTGAGAGCAATTTCGAGCTGACGCGAAGCTCTCAATCAAAGTTTGGCGAGGCGGTCGACACGATGCCGAAACCTCGACGGCTTTAACGAACACAGGGGGGATAAGAGGGGTGGGTTCGCCAGAGATGACGGCTCACCTTCTCTTTTTAGTCTAAGGAACACTGCGCGCTTCTTGCGCTTAACCTCGAATTAACCCTGTGGTGATAATAGTGATGCGTTAAAAACATAACACGGTGATTGTTTCGACGTTCGTCTTTCGTACAATAAACGTTATATGCGTGTGTTGAATGAATCGGATGATCATCTGATCAAAGTTCCCTTAGATTCATTTCCCCCGTCATACAGGTTCAATGCAGAGGCATTGAGCCGCTCACAAATCCCCGTGGCGCAAGAAGGGCATAGTGCTTGCTCTTATATTATTAAAGCCACTCGCTCGGTAGAACCTGCTAGGGCTAAGTTTCCACTTCAAGGAGTCGGGTTTACTCCAACGGAGACGGGTTATGTTCCAGTCAGGTAGAAGGCGAAAGTCTTAAGTTCGTCGTGTGCCATTTTTAGAAGAGAGGTTACGAGAGAAACTATGAGTCGCAATCAAAAAAAATATCTTCCCATCGAACTCGCGGGTGAAACTTCCACGCAAAGAAGCGCGGGTCGGAATATTAAGGATGAAGCGGGCAACGTCATCTCTATGCAGACGCGCACGATGACGCAAGCGCGCGCCGCTCAGGCGAACGCGGCGGCGCAATCGGCGCAAAATTTTGAGGCCGACCTGGTGTGCCTGTCGCACCTGCGCTGGGACTTCGTCTATCAGAGACCGCAGCACTTGTTGAGTCGTTGCGCGAAGCAGCGCAGAGTCTTCTTTGTCGAAGAACCGATCTTCGGTCAAGGGCCTTCGCGGCTCGATGTCACGCAACGCGAAGACGGCGTCCATGTGGTGGTGCCGCACCTGCCCGAAGGATTGTCGAACGAGGTGGCGGTCGAAGCGATTCAACAGGCGATGATTGATCGACTTTTCGCCGAACATCAGATACGCGATTACGTGCTCTGGTATTACACGCCGATGGCCTTGGGGTGGACGCGCCATTTGAAACCGCTCGCCACCGTCTACGATTGCATGGACGAACTCGCGGCTTTCAAGAACGCGCCGCGCTCCCTGCGCGACCGCGAGGCCGAACTGTTCCGCCGCGCCGACCTAGTCTTTACGGGCGGGCAGAGTCTCTACGAGGCCAAGCGCGACCAGCACCGCAACGTCTACGCGTTCCCTTCGAGCATCGACCGCGCGCACTTCGCGCAGGCGCGCGAGATCATGGCAGACCCGGCGGATCAGGCCGGCATCCCGCACCCGCGCCTGGGCTTCTTCGGCGTGGTTGACGAACGCTTCGACATCGAACTGCTGGACGCCATTTCCGCAGCGCGCCCCGATTGGCAGTTCGTCATCATCGGGCCGGTGGTGAAGATCAACGAGGCCGACTTGCCGCGCCGCGCGAACATTCATTATCTCGGCAGCAAGTCTTACAAAGAACTGCCCGCCTACCTGGCCGGGTGGGACGTGGCCGCGCTCCTGTTCGCGCGCAATGATTCGACGCGCTTCATCAGCCCGACGAAGACGCCGGAATATCTGGCGGCCGGTCGCCCCGTCGTCTCCACCTCGATCCGCGACGTGGTGCGACCTTACGGCAAACTCGGTCTCGTGCGGATCGCCGACGACGCGGCGGAGTTCGTCAAAGCCGCCGCCGAGATCGGGATGGACGAGCGCGTGGAAGACTCGGTTTGGCTCGCGCGGGTTGACGAATTTCTCGCCAAGATTTCGTGGGACAGAACTTGGGGCGAGATGGCCGAGTTGATCGGCGAGGTTGCCGCCTCGCGGCGTGCGACTATCGCGGCGTCGGCGCAGCAGTCGAAACCGGCGACGACGACCAAACAAGCGGGCGTGGCGACGCGCGCGGCGACGGCCGGCGGCGGCAGCGGCGCCAGCGCGACGGCGGCCGACTAAGCAGGCAGGAATGAGAGAAGCAGGAATGTTCGATTATCTGATCGTCGGGGCGGGGTATGCCGGGAGCGTGCTGGCCGAGCGGCTGGCACGCGTGGCCGGCAAGCGAGTTCTCGTCTGCGACCGCCGCCCGCACATCGCCGGCAACGCTTACGATCACTACAACGACGCGGGCGTGCTCGTGCACAAGTACGGGCCGCACATCTTTCACACGAATTCGCGCGAGGTGTTCGAGTATCTGTCGCAGTTTACGCAGTGGCGGCAGTATCAGCATCGCGTGCTGGCGAGCGTGGACGGGCAGTTGCTCCCGATCCCGATCAACCTCGACACCATCAACCGCTATTACGGGTTGAACCTGACCTCGTTTCAGGTCGAAGAATTCTTGAACTCAATCGCGGAGAAGCGCGAGCAGATTCGCACCAGCGAGGACGTGGTGGTCAACCGCGTCGGGCGCGAGTTGTACGAGAAGTTTTTCCGCAACTACACGCGCAAGCAATGGGGACTCGACCCGTCGGAGTTGGACGCGTCCGTCACGGCGCGCGTGCCGATCAGAACCAACCGCGATGATCGCTACTTCGCCGATGCCTATCAGGCGATGCCCCTGCACGGCTACACGCGCATGTTCGAGAATATGCTCGATCACCCGAATATCAAGATCATGCTCAACACGGACTACCGCGACATCGAGCGCATCATTCCCTACAAGGAGATGATCTACACGGGGCCGGTTGACGAGTATTTCGATTTCCGCCACGGGAAGCTGCCCTATCGCTCGCTCGAATTCAAGCACGAGACGAAGGACACGGAGGTCTATCAGAGCGCGCCGGTGGTGAACTATCCGAACGACAATCTCTACACGCGCATCACCGAGTTCAAATATCTGACCGGCCAAGAGCACCGCAAGACGAGCCTCGTTTACGAATACCCACGCGCCGAGGGCGACCCTTACTATCCCGTCCCGCGTCCCGAAAACGCGGAACTCTACGCGAAGTATAAAACTCTTGCCGACGAGACGCCGGGCGTCTACTTCGTCGGTCGGCTGGCGACTTACAAGTATTACAACATGGATCAGGTCGTCGCGCAGGCGCTCACGACTTACAAGAAGATCAGGGGCGAGCGCGACCAGGCGAGCGAGCCGCAATCCTAAGCGCTCGTGTCGCAGTCGTAGACACTTTAGAAGCAAGGGGTGAAAACATGAGCCGAGGAGAGCCTCTTCCCGCCTCGGCGCTCGAGCTGTGGGCGGGCGTGGAATGTACCGTCAACCGCGTCGGCGATAAGTTTTACGACCAGCTTGAGCGCAACGGCCACGCGACGCGCATCGCAGACCTCGATCTGTTTGCCGGACTCGGCGTGCGCGCTCTGCGCTATCCCGTCCTCTGGGAGCGCACCGCGCCCGAAGGCCTGCTGGCGCGCGCCGATTGGTCTTGGCCTGACGCCCGCCTCGCGCGCCTGCGCGAACTCGATATTCGTCCCATCGTCGGCCTCCTCCATCACGGCAGCGGCCCGCGCCACACGAGCCTCGTCGATCCGGCCTTCCCGGCACAACTCGCCGAGTATGCGCGCGCGGTGGCCGGGCGTTACCCTTGGGTCGACTCCTACACGCCCGTCAACGAGCCGCTCACCACGGCGCGTTTCAGCGGGCTTTACGGCCACTGGTATCCGCACGGGCGCGACGACGCGACGTTTGCGCGCGCCCTCCTCGGCCAGTGTCGCGCCACCGTTCTGGCGATGCGCGCCATCCGCGAGATCAACCCGCGCGCACAACTCGTCCAGACCGAAGACCTCGGCAAAACTTTCAGCACGCGCACGCTCCGCTATCAGGCGGAGTTTGAGAACACGCGTCGCTGGGCGAGTCTCGATCTGTTGTGCGGGCGCATCACGCGCGAGCACGCGCTGTGGGATTACTTCACGCGCATCTGCGGAATCGCCGAGCCGGAACTCGAATGGTTTACCGTCAACGCGTGCCCGCCCGACGTGGTCGGCATCAATCACTACCTGACCAGCGAGCGTTTTCTCGACGAGCGCGTCGGACGTTACCCCGACCGCGCGGTCGGCGGAAACGGGCGGCATCGTTACGTTGACGTGGAAGCGGTGCGTGTGTGCGCCGAGGGAACGGCCGGGACGCGCGTGCTCTTGCGCGAGACCTGGGAGCGTTACGAGCTTCCGCTGGCGGTGACGGAAGTGCATCTGGGATGTACGCGCGAGGAGCAGCTCCGCTGGTTCAAAGAGGTGTGGGACGCGGCGCACACGCTGCGCGCGGACGGCGTCGATTTGCGCGCCGTGACGGCCTGGTCGCTGCTCGGCGCGTTCGACTGGTGCAGCCTGCTC